>JAJAZM010000181.1 GCA_026785645.1 Sphingomonas bacterium
GGATATACGCAGGGTTCTTGCCGAGCAGGCGCGACAGGCCGGCAAAGTCCTCTCCACGCTCCGCACATAGGCGTTCTAGCACCTTTCGAGGATCATTCGGCATGGGCGCATCATAAGCCATAGGATATACCCTAGACAAGTAGGAATTGCGTTGGAAGAACGTCATTGTCGAGTCGTTTCGAGGTAGGGGTTCCAACCGTGCACATTTTACGAGAGATTGAGATATTTTTGCGGTCATCGGGGGTGCGCCCAACTCGTTTCGGTCGCGATGCCGTCAACGACCCCCGCTTCGTGTTCGATTTGAGAAGAGGTCGCGAGCCGCGTCCGCAAACGGTGGCACGGGTGGTCGGCTTCCTGGAAGAGGTACGATGATGAAAATGGCGATGTCGGCCGCTGCCGCCGGCCTCCTCCGCGCCCTCCTGGCGCGGGCCGGCGTCGACCGTAATAGGATATTGCTTAGCGATTTCCGCTCTGCTGACTGGAATTCGCTCACCTTCGCTGGTGAGCGGCATGAGATCGCGCTGCGCATTCCCGGCCCCGATGCCGCCCCCGTCGCGGCGCTCCTGCTCGATGGGCTCGAGGATGCCGACTTCGCCATCCACGGCCAGATCGTGGCCGATATCGCGCTCGTCGGGCCGCCGACCGTTCAGCCCGATGGCTCGGTCACGCTCGCCATCGAAGCGCTGACGGTCGCCGAGTGACGCTGGTCAGGCCTGGCGCAGCGAGCGGCGAAGCGCGGCCAGCGCCTCGCTCAACGCATCCGACGGGTCGCTCGACGGGGCCGGGCGTGATCCGTCGGCAAGATGGCGGTCGATGCGGCTTTTGAGTTGCCCTGCGGTCGGCATTCGACCGTCGGCGAACAATTGGACCACGCGCGAATCGGGCGCTGCTGCGGCAAGCGGATCGTCGAGCAGCAGCTCGGCGACCGCGTCGATCGTGGCCTCCACCAAGGGCTGGTCGAGCAATAATTCGTCAAGCGCTTCATACCGCTCATCGAGTAGCAGAATATCGTCGAGTTGCACCTTGTCGAGCGTCACGGACGTGTCGAAATAGGGCAACGCATGGTGGCGCGCTTCGGCGGGCACGATGCGCATCACGGCAAAGGCTGCGACGAACATTGCGCCCCCTCCAGCGAGCACCGCACCTTCCAGTGACCAGCCATTCGCCGGGGCCAGCTTCACCGCCGCAAATGCCGCGGCCAATGCCGGGGCGGCCGCCCCCAACACTTCGACCAGCCAGTCCAGCTGTCCTCGATCATGCGCCTTGCTCATCACCCCCAAGTAACGTGCAAACCTTGCCAGTCGGTTAGGACAGTCCGATTCGGTTTAGTCGAGCAGCGCCGTCGCCAGCGCCTCGGTGAAGGCCGGGACGTCGTCGGGGTTGCGGCTGGTGATGATGCTGCCGTCGACCACGGCCGCCTGGTCGACCACCTCGCCCCCGGCGTTGCGAAGATCGGTGCGGATCGACGGCCAGCTGGTGACTCGTTTGCCGCGGATAACATTGGCCTCGACCAGCAGCCACGGCGCGTGGCAGATCGCCGCGACCGGCTTTCCTGCTTCGACAAAGGCCTGGATCAGCGTCACCGCCTGCGTTTCACTCCGCAACCGATCGGGGTTGCCGACCCCGCCGGGCAGCAGCAGCGCGTCATAATCGGCCACGTCGACGTCACCGATCAGCAAGTCGGGCGCGATCATCCGGCCCGGTTCGTCGTGGACCGTGCCCATGATCTCGTCCATCGCCAGCGATGCCAGCGTTACGGTCGCCCCGCGCCCCAGCAAAATCTCACGCGGGCCGAACAATTCGCTCTCCTCGAATCGGTCGGTCGCCATCACCAGCACATGTTTGCCGTCGAGATCCTTCATCATTGTCCTTTCGGCTGGGGAACAACCCCCGCTGTTCGCCGCTTAACCCCCGAACGAAGGGAATTGCCAGATGTTGCGCCATTCATCCGATTCCGAGCCGGGCTACACGCGCCAGCGCAAAGGCACCGCTTGGGCCTATTTCGACGGCGACAAACGAATCACCGACCGCGACGAGATCGATCGGTTGAACGGTCTCGCTCTTCCCCCGGCCTATCAAGATGCCTGGTTCTGTAAGGCTTCCAACGGCCATATCCAGGCCACCGGCAAGGATGCCCGCGGACGCAAACAATATCGTTATCACGCCGATTATCGGGCCAAGCAGGACGCGTCCAAATATGCCGGCTGCCGCGAATTTGGCGAGGCCTTGCCCAACATCCGCAAGCGCGTCGAAAGCGATCTGAAGCGCCGAAGCCTCGACCGCGACACCGTCGTCGCGGCGGTGGTCCGCTTGCTCGACACCGAACATATGCGGATCGGCAACGAACAATATGCCCGCGCCAACAAAAGCTTCGGCCTGTCGACCCTGCGTTCGCGCCACGTCGCCAGGAAGAACGGACGGATGAAGATCCGCTACACTGGCAAGCACGGCATCGTCCATGCAGCGACGATCACCAATTCCAGCCTCAAGCGGATCGTCGGCAAATGCCAGGAATTGCCCGGCCAGATGTTGTTCCAATATTTGAATGGCGATGGCGATCCGCAGCCAATCAGCAGCAGCGACGTCAACGACTATATCCGCGACTCCTCGGGCGGCGACTTCACCGCCAAGCATTTCCGCACCTGGGGGGCGAGCGTGATTGCGTTCGAGCAATTGCTGTCCAAGGAGGAAGAAGCTCGGATCAGCGTCAAGACGGTGATCGAACCGGTCGCCGAAGCGCTCGGCAACACTGTCGCGATGAGCCGCAGAAGCTATGTCCATCCGGCCTTGCTCGACGCCATTAAAGAGCGACCGCGCGATCCGCTCAAGGGCATGAAACGCCCCCGCGCGCGGCGCAACCTGTCGAGCGCTGAGACCGCGTTCCTGAAGTTCCTGACCAAGAAACCGCGCAAGTCAAAGGCCTAGCCCCGTCCACTTGATCCCGGGCCCGCGCTCGGCCATTCCGCGCCGATGACCAGATTACCAACGCAATCGCCCCCCGTGTTCGACTGGTTCGTTGCCAATCGCCAGGAGATGCTCCTCGGCGGTCTCGTCGCGCTGGGCCTCGTCGGGCTGATGCTGATCGCCCGGACGATCGGCCAGCGAATGGTCGCGACCGAGAGCGAATCGACCACCATCGGCTGGCGCACCGTGATCGGCCGGGTGCTGGCGCGGACCACGATCCCGTTCATGGTCGTCGCCGCAATCGCAATCGTCGCAACCTATGCCGTCCCGCCGCCGCGCATCCAGCATCTGGTCGACATGGCAGTGATCATCGTCGCCGCCTTCCAGGCCGCAATCTGGGCACGCGAACTGATCCTGGCGGTCATCGCGCGGCGCGTCGGCGACGATCCCGGCGCAACCACGCTCGGCAATGCCATGTCACTGATCCGCGTTCTGGTCAGCGTCCTGCTGTTCGCGCTGGCGATCGTCGTCATCCTCGACAATCTCGGGGTCAATGTCACCGCGCTGGTCGCCGGGTTGGGGATCGGCGGGATTGCCATCGGCCTCGCCGCGCAGGGCATCTTCTCCGACTTGTTCGCGGCGCTCGCCATCCTGTTCGACCGCCCGTTCCGCCGCGGCGACACGATCCGCTTCGACAAGACCACCGGCACGGTCGAGCGGATCGGGCTCAAGACTACCCGCATGCGCTCGCTGTCGGGCGAGCAGATCATCATGGCCAACACCAAATTGCTCGAGCGCGAGATCCACAATCTTGCGGACGGCCGCTCGCGGCGCACCACCTTGGTGTTCATCCTACCCTTCGCAACGCCGCCTGCCATGCTGGCCCGCGTGCCCGACATCGCGCGTACGGCTGTCGAAGCGTGCAAGGGCTGCAAGATCATCCGCTGCGTCATGACCGCCTTCGCTGCAACCGGCATCGAACATGAACTGATCTTCGAGAACCGCACCCTCGACGGCGACCGGCTCGCCGCTGACCGCTCGGCGATCATGCTTGCGTTGGCCACTCGCTTTGCCGAGCAGGACATCGCTTTCGCTGAGCCAGCCTGACCGCGCCGCCCCAAATTCCCGCCTGCCGTAGCGTCGCCGGTGGGGGGGCTTGTCACAGGCTTTGTGGGACGCCTAGACCCGCTGCCGATGCCCATCGCCTCCCTCGACGAAATCCGCGCAAAAGTCGGCCAGCCGATCGGCTCGTCCGACTGGATCGAGGTGACCCAGGACCGCATCGATGCCTTCGCCGAGATCACCGAGGATCGCCAGTTCATCCACATCGATCCGGTGGCCGCCGCGCAAACCCCGTTTGGCGGGACCATTGCCCATGGCTTCCTGTCGCTGTCGCTGCTCAGCCGCATGGCGGCCAACGCGATGCAGGTGCCCGACACGACGAAGATGGCAATCAATTACGGGCTCGACCGGGTCCGCTTCATCGCCTCGGTCCGCGCCGGCAAGCGAGTCCGCGGTCATTTTACGCTCGCGTCGATCGACGAAAAAGCGCCCGGTCAATTGTTGTTTCACCACGACGTCACGGTCGAGATAGAAGGCGAGCCCAAGCCTGCCCTCACCGCCCGCTGGCTCGGCCTCATTTTCACCTAGGAGAATAATATGTCCGCTCGTGACGCCGTCATCGTTTCCACCGCCCGCACTCCGATCGGCCGCGCTTACAAGGGCGCGTTCAACGCCACTCCGTCGCCGACCCTCGCCGCGCACGCCATTCGCGCCGCGGTCGAGCGCGCCGGGATCGACGGTGCCGAGGTCGAGGATGTGGTGATGGGTGCCGCGCTCCAGCAGGGCGTCCAGGCGACCATTGGCCGCACCGCCGCGCTTCGCGCTGGGCTGCCCGTCACCGTCGCCGCAATGTCGATCGACCGCCAGTGCGCCAGCGGGCTGATGGCCATCGCCACCGCCGCCAAGCAGGTCATCGTCGATCGCATGGACGTCTGCGTCGCCGGCGGGGTCGAAAGCATCTCGATGGTCCAGACCGCCGAGATGCGGCTGGGCGGCGATCCCGAGCTGATCGCGATGCACAAGAACGTCTACATGCCGATGATCGACACCGCCGAAGTGGTTGCCAAGCGCTATGGCATCAGCCGCGATCGCGCCGATGCTTATGCGCTCGAATCGCAGCGCCGCACCGCCGCCGCGCAGGCCGAAGGCCGCTTCGCCGCAGAGATCATCCCGGTCACCGCGACGATGGGCGTCAAGGACAAGGAAACCGGCGCGATTTCGATGCAAGAAGTGACGATCGACAAGGATGAAGGCAACCGCCCCGACACCAATCTCGAAGGCCTTCAGAAACTCCAGCCAGTGCGCGGCGAAGGCGCCACCGTCACCGCTGGCAATGCGAGCCAATTGTCCGACGGCGCTTCGGCCTGCGTGATCATGGATGCCGCGCTCGCCGCCAAGCGCGGGCTGGAACCGCTCGGCCGCTATGTCGGCATGGCGGTGGCTGGCACCGAGCCCGACGAAATGGGCATCGGCCCGGTCTATGCCGTCCCCAAATTGCTCGAGCGGTTCGGATTGAAGGTCAGTGACATCGGCCTGTGGGAATTGAACGAGGCCTTCGCGGTGCAGGTGCTTTACAGCGCCGACACGCTCGGCATCCCGCACGAATTGCTCAACGTCGACGGCGGCGCGATCTCGATCGGCCATCCCTACGGCATGAGCGGCGCGCGGCTCAC
>JAJAZM010000182.1 GCA_026785645.1 Sphingomonas bacterium
TCTTCATGTCCCTCTCCCAAGGTGGAAATTATCGCAACGCCTATACGGATGCGGCTGAACAGAAGACAACGATCGCTTCGACCAACCGGCGCGCCCCTCGACGAAGCATCAGCCAAGCAGTTCGCCCGCCAGCAGTAACAACAGCTTGGTATCGATCGCGAGCCCCTCGGCGCGCTTTGCGGTGATGAAGGCGGTCACCTCGTCCGGCGCGACCAAATGAACGTCGATATCGTCCTCGATCTTGATCCCGCCCGGCCGCACCCCGTGCGCCCGGACTAGCGTATATCCTTCCGCTACCATGCCCGGCGAACTGAAAAACTCGCCCAGTCGCTCGACCCGATCGGCGACAAACCCGGTTTCCTCCTCAAGCTCCTTGAGCGCGGTTTCCTCAATCCCCTTGTCATCCTCGTCACCGACCAGGCCGGCCGGAAACTCGATGCAGCGCCGCTCGGCGAGCGGAACCCGCATCTGCTCGATGAGAATGTATTTTCCATCATGCATCGCGACGATCACCACTGCGGTCATCCCGCCGACGCGCTCGACATATTCCCAGCTGCCTTCGGTCACTAAGCGGAGGTATTTGCCCGCCCAGCGAATGATTGCCTGGCTCAAAGCTCGATCAACTTGTCGGGAATTTCGTTGGTGTCGGCGCCATCCTTGGGGAAATGTGTCGCCAGTACCCCGCCGATCAGCCCAACTGCGGCGGCGATCCCGTCGGCGGTATTGCCTGCCTTCACCCCGGCGAGCAGCGCAACCATCGCCTCGCCCCACGTCTCGGGGGTGGTCACCGCCGTAATCGCATCGTCGCCGATGATCTCGGCTCGATGCTCGCCCATCGACAGATAGATCAGCACCCCGGTGCGCCCCACGGTGCGCCGCTCGGCTGCCGCCTTGAACAGCATCACCGCGCGCCGGCGCACCCGCCGAGTTTTGGTCGCGCCCGGAGTCAGCACCAGCCGCAGCGGCATCCAGCGCATCACGAACAGGCTAAGCAGAAAGACGAGCAACGCGATGCCAAGCAGGATCAGCAGCAATTGCTGCAGGCCGGGCGGCGCGGTCCAGCCCATTGCCCAGGTCCATATCACTTCGAGCCGGCCCGGCCACGCCGCAAAATAGGCCAACAGCAGGAACAGGATCGCCACCGCATAATGCAGCCCAACATCGTGATAGGCATCAGACCGCTCGGTGATCATGGCGATCACCTCGCCATCGGTACCGCTTTCCGCCCCCGCAATTGCCGCGCTGACCTTGGCGTGGTCGGTGTCGTTCATCGGCGTCACCAGCTGCCCCCTGCGCCGCCGCCACCGAACGACCCGCCGCCGCCGCCAAATCCGCCACCACCACCGAATCCGCCACCACCGCCAAAGCCGCCACCGCCCCAGCCGCCGCCGCCGCGCGAGCCACGCGTGATCGCCTCAAGGCCCCACAATACGACCAACGGATTGATCCCGCCGCCCGACCTGCCTCGATATTTGCGACCGCCGCCGGCGCGGCTGATCCCGCCGATGATCATGAAGAAGATCACGATGATGAAGATGACCGGCACGAACCCCGCGCTGCCGCCGCCGCGCTTTTTGTCCTGCGCCGCGGCGACTTGAGCCTGCCTAGCCGCCTCCTCGGGTGGGAGTTTCATCACTTCGATCACCCGATCGGCCCCGGCGATGATCCCGCCGCCCATGTCGCCCGCCTTGAACAAAGGCAGCACCGACTCGCGGATGATCCGTCCGGTCACCGCATCAGTCAGATAGGCGCCGGCGCCATAACCGGTGGCGATGAACACCTTGCGCTCCTTGGGCGCAACCACCATCACCGCGCCATCGTCGCGCTTCTCGTCGCCGAGCTTCCAGTGACGACCCAGCAGATAGGCATATTCGTCAATTTCGCGCCCCTCGAGGCTGGCGACCGTCGCGACCACGAACTGCCGCCCCGACTGCGCCTCGAGCGCGGACAATTTGCTGTCGAGATCGACCTTCTGTTCGGGCCGCAGCAAATTCGCCTGATCGACCACGCGCCCGGTCAGCGGCGGGAAGTTCTGCGCGGCGGCAGGAATGGCGGTGAGCAACACCGCCACGCAGAAGCCAAGGAAGAAGCGGATCACGTCAGCCGGTCGTATTGAAGTCGACCTTGGGCGCTTCCTGCGCGGCGGCCGATGCGGCGAATGGCACCTTGGGCTTGGCACCGTAAAACACCTTGGCGCCGATCGCGTCGGGGAATGTGCGAATCCGCACATTATAGGCCTGGACCGACGTATTATAATCGCGGCGAGAGGCGAGGATGCGGTTCTCCGTGCCTTCCAGCTGGTCCTGCAGCGACTTGAAATTCTCGAGCGATTTCAATTCGGGATAACGCTCCTGGATCATCGGTCCCATCAGCGGACGGACCGCCACGCCGACTTGGGCCTGCGCCTGGTCGAACGCCTGGACCTTGGCTGGATCGCTAAGATCGGCCGGGCTGAGCGTTGTCTGGGTCGCACGGGCACGGGCTTCGCTGATCCCGATCAGGACAGTGCTTTCCTGGCTCGCTGCGGCCTTCACCGTCTCGACCAGATTGCCGATCAGGTCGTTGCGACGTTGGTAATCGGCCTGGAGGTCGGCGAAGCGCGCATTCACATTTTCCTCGGCAGTCGGGACCGAGTTCAATCCGCAGCCGGCAAGGCTGATTGCGGCAAGCGGCGCGAGCAAGGCGGAACGACGAAATGCGGTCATGATGTTTCCCCTGTGGAACGGTCGCTGCATGAAGTAGAAGCTGCATCGTCGACTTTCAATGCGGCACGGGGCAAATAGAGGACAACCGTCTATGCTGCAGGAATTCAAGGCGTTCATCGCCAAAGGCAATGTCCTCGACCTGGCAGTCGCGGTAATAATCGGTGCGGCGTTCGCGACGATTGTCGCCAGCCTGACCGGTGACATCGTCATGCCGCTGTTCGGATCGGTCTCCGGCGGAACGGATTTCGCCAATAATTTCAGCTTGCTCGGCGCCATACCCGAAAGCTTCAAGGGCGATCCGTCAAGCTATGCCGAGCTCAAGGCAGCGGGGGTCGCGGTGCTCGGCTGGGGCCAGTTCCTGACCGTCCTGATCAACTTCCTGATCCTCGCCTTCGTGATCTTCCTGCTGGTCCGCTACGCCACCAAAATGATGCGCCAGCCGAATGAAGCAGCAGCAGGGCCGAGCGAAGTCGATCTGCTCACCGAGATCCGCGACGAATTGAAGCGGCGGCCTTAAAGCTTCACCAGTGCTTCGGGCAATTTGGTCGAGGCGGCGTCGACGTCCCATTTGAGCTGGCGACCGCCGGCATGGGGCACGGCGCCGTCTTCGCTGTTGTTGGTCAATATCTCGCCATCTGTAACGATGATGAAGCGGCCTTGCGCGAGGGACTGCGGCCCGTCGCCCTTATCGGGCAGGTCCATCATCTTGGCCCGCGCGCCGAAGGGTCCCGACCCGCCGGTGAAGGCCGGCGCGGTAACCAGCACCGACCCGTCGGCACGGCGGCGCAGCGCAATGAACGGAAGGATCAAGTCGCTGTCGGGGATCAACGGGAAAACCACGTCCTGCGCCAGCGATCCGTCGGCGTGATAATCGACCAGATACTTGCCCTTCCCCTGATAGGAAACCGACCGCCAGCCCTTATATTTCATCATCGTCGCGGCGAACTTGCGGTTGGACTGTTGGTCGTTCCCGGGAAGTCCGAAGACCTTCGCCATCTGCTCCGATTCCTGGCGTTTCGAGGCGACCCGTTGGGCTTCCTTGCGATCATGGTCGGCCTTCAGCCTGGCCAACTCGACCGTGGTGCAGTCGCGCACCTCTTCACTGTCGTCGCTCGACACCAGGTCGACCGTTTCCGACCGACCGCCCTTGAAGCAGCGCGCCATGGCGTCGCTCCACGGCCTGGGCGTCATCTCCTTCTCGCTCTCGGGCAGCTGGAGCACGATCTCGCCCTTGTAATCGAGCGTGTACGTTCCGTTCTTGCGCATCGTCAGCTCGGACACGAACTTGCCCGGGCTCCACAGGCAGGCGGTAAGCACCAACGGCGCCGCTGCCGCGACGATCAATTTGCTCCACTTGCCCATGGTCGTTCCCCCTATTTCGGTCGCCCGCTATAGCCCGCCGCCTTGCGGAGCGCGTCGCCGTCCATCACATAGCCGTCGCTGACCACGGTCAGCACCCGGCGCAGCGCCCCCAGATCCTTCGACACGTCGCCATCGACCAGTACCATGTCGGCCTCCTTGCCGACCGCGATCGATCCGGTGCGCTTGTCCGCCCCGACCATCCGCGCGGGCACGATCGTCGCGCTCTGCAGCGCTTCGGCCGGGGTAAATCCCGCGTCGCGGTACAATTCGATCTCGCGCACCAGCTCGATCCCCCAGCCGTCGGTCCCGGCGACGATCGGGATTCCCGCCCGATGCAGCACCGTCACCAGCCCCATCATCTTGGCATAGCTTCTGGCGTAATCGGCGCGGGTATAGCCTTCGATCAACGGATAGCCGCCGGCGCGGAACACCCGGTCGAGCACCGGTGAGATGATCCCCATGTAAGGCGCATAGGCCGGCATCGGAGTGCCGCCTTCGGACAGGAAATTGCCCTCGAAGATGACCAATGTCGGGTCGATGATCGTCCCGCGCTGCTTGAGTTCGGCGACGAACGCCTTGACCTTGGCCGACGACAGATCGACGTCCTTGGCGAACTTGGCCGGCCCCTCGAACCGCGCTGCGGTATTCGCTTTGTCGACCACCTCCTTGGGCATCATCTGCATCATGACGAAGTTGAGGTGGGTGATCTCGTCATAGCCCGCTCGCACCGCCTCGATCGGTCGCATCGTCGCGGGCACATGGCCGCTGACGTGGAGACCAAGCTTATGCGCTTCGGTCGCCCCCGGCTTGATCCACGCCGGGTTCATCGATGTGTAGAATTTCACGCCCCATAGTTTCGCCTCCTTGATCTGCCGCACCGCCGCAATCGTCTCGGCCTCGCTGCTGACGGTCATCGATCCCTGCGCCGCAAGCGGATCCTTCTTGTCGACGATTGCCTGGATGAACGGCTCGCCCATCAGCAGGTCGCCCGAGGCCCGCCGCGCCACCACCGACAGCGCACGGTCGATCTCGGTACCGGGGCTGCGGAAGCTGGTCAGGCCGTTGGCCATATTGGCGAGCACGTCCCAGTCGTCGCCGATATGCATGTGGCTGTCCCAGATGCCGGGGACCAATGTCTTGCCCTGGCCGTCGATCGTGCGCGCCCCCGCAGGGGCCTTGATGGAGCCTGCTGCGCCGATCGCGACAATCTTGCCGCCACTCGCAAGCACCGCCTGATGGTCGCGGAACACACCCTTGTCGGCGTCAAACAGCCGAACATGGTCGAACAGCACCGGCGCCTTGGCCGCGGCGGTCAGGAACTGCCGGGCAATCGCCTTGACCGTATCGGCCGTAACCTGGTCCTGGAAATCGCGCATCTTCTTGGCGTTGGCGACGCTTTCAAAGCCTTGCGGAAGGATCGAAATCCCGCCGACATCGGCGAAGTAAACATTCTGCTCGTCGAGCCACACGGGGAATGGCGAGGCGACGATCCCGCGCACGAACGCCAGTCGGACCGCTTTCGGCCCGTTCGGTCCCTCGATCGTCAGCCCCTGGCCGACGGTCAGTGTGGCGCGTCCGCTCGGCAGCAATGCGACCCCGGCCGCGCCGGCCGCGACCAGTTTGTCGATCAACACTGCGTTCGACAGACCGACACCGCCCGCCGGCAAATAATAGCCGACCTTCCCCTCGACGCTGCCCTTGTCCGACAGGCTCGTCCAACTCGCCTTGCCCCCGGCAATCGCAAATGTCTCGGCCGCGTCGCCATTGGGAGTGATCCCGCGCACTTCGACCTTGGCCGGAAGCGAGTCGGCCCCGAGCGTCGTCACCTGGTCTATTTCGGTGATCCAGCCGCGCAACGACTGCGAATGGCGATATGCGGTGCGTCCGTCGGGCAATGTCCAGCGCCACATGTCGCCATGCTTACCTGCGTCCGACACCACCAGATAATGCGCAGCATCGGCCGGGGGCTTAAGCAATTGCTCCTTGGGCAACGGCGCGGCGGCGAGCGCCGCCGGCAGCGTCGAAACCAATAATGCAATCCGAAACTTAGTAAACTTTGCCATCATCCACCCCCATTATCGACGGAGCGAAGCATAAGCGTGTTGAGCGTCGATGATAAGGAAAAGTGGGGAGCTTCTGTTGCCCGGTGCCCCCCGTACCGCTGGAATCCCATTCTGTTGCCCGGTTGGGTCCGACCGCGCTTTTGTCCTAGTAACGTCTGACCGTTAGGCCGTCAGTTACGCGGCAATCGCAAGAGCCTGATTATCGTTGGCACTTGTGTGAACGAGCCTTTGCGGTGGTCTCATACCGATCGGCAACCGGGACTTTACTGCACTCGTCGATCCTATTTCGCCCCCATCAACAATCGCGGAGACCCTAGCGTCCGCTGCTGATGGTGGAGGCGCCGGGGTACTGCCCCCCGGGTCCGAAATGCCTATTCCACCCGATACTCTACCGACATAGCCGACAACGCTTGCACGCTGTCGACCCGCCAAGGATAAGGGTTCGCAGGCGAATCTTCAAGCAATTGACAAATGGTACGCGTCGGGGGAACCGTTTCGGAGCCGATGGCGTTGAAACCGTTCTTGGTAAGACGCGGCACGTCGTCGCGATCAACAAGGGGATTAAAATGAAGAAGATTTCTTTCGCGCTGGTTGGCGCTGCCAGCCTCGCCCTCGCCGCTTGCGGTGGTAAGGGTGACGATGCTCTGGCCGAGAACGTCCAGGAAAATTACGAAAATGCCGCCGAGAATCTCGATGCCATGGCGGTCAACACCACCGGCGCCGAAGCTGCAACGCTTTCCAATCAGGCCGATGCCCTCGAAGCCGAGGGCGCGCGCAAGGAAGAAGCGATCGACGACGCCGATGTCAATTCGGCCAATGCCGTCAACGCGATGTAATCGCTTTGCACCATCTTCGGATGGTTCGAACTACAAGGCCGGTGCCGTTCGCGGCGCCGGCCTTTTTTGTTGTGCCGACCTCGCCTAGGTCATCGCCATGACCAACCCCGCCATTCCCGCCGCGACCCTTATCGTGATGCGTGATCGTGACGGCGCGCCGCCCGAGTTGCTGATGGTCGAGCGCAGCGCCGCCATGGCGTTTGCCGGCGGCGCTATGGTCTTCCCGGGCGGACGCGTGGACTCGGCTGACGAGTCCGCTGCAGAAGCCCATGACCAACCCGACGCCGCCGCGCGAATCGCCGCGATCCGCGAGACGATCGAGGAAAGTTCGGTGGCGGCCGGGCTCTCGCCGATTCCCGATCCCGCGATTATCGCAAGGCTCGCCCAAGCACTTCATTCGGGAATGCAGTTCACCGACCTTTTGACACAACAGGGTCTGACGCTCGACCTGGCTGCGCTGACGCCGTTCGCGCGGTGGAAGCCCGCGTTCCACCAGGCGCGAATTTTCGACACCTTGTTCTTTGTTGTGCGTGCGCCGCCCGGCGACTGGCACCCGACCCCCCAGCCGGGCGAATGCGAGGCAGTGCTGTGGATCAGCGCGGCCGACTTGCTCAATCGAATCGCGGCGGGCCAGGCGACCGCGATCTTCCCGACCATCCGCAACCTCGAGCGCCTGGCGCAACATGCAAGCGTCGCTGCGGCACAAGCCGACGCCGCCGCCCACCCGATCACGACGATCACCCCGTGGATCGAGGAGAGCGACGGCATCCAATATCTGCGCATTCCCGAGGGTCTCGGCTATCCCGTCACCCGCGAGCCGCTCGACACCGTCCGCCGCGGGGTCGGGGCGGCCTCTTTTCCAGCCGCGTGAGCCGGGCGCTCAAGCGCTGGTTGATGCTCGCCATCGCCGCGATCCTACTGATCGTCGCGCTGATCGAGGGCAGCGCTTATGTCGCCGCTCATCCGCAGGACGTGCCGTGGACCACGCTCGACCTCGACCAGCCGATCGGCCGCTTCACCGGCCCCAAGCTCGCCGCCTTGGGCGAGGATCCGCGTCGCTGCCGCGCCCTGCTCGCCGAGGGCGGGGTGCAGGACCGGGCCGCAGCGACGATCGAAGCCTCCGCGCCATGCGGTTATGCCGACGGGATGCGACTGGTCCGCGAGACCCAATACCGCCCGGCTGGCCTGGTCACCTCCTGCCCGGTCGCCGCCGCGCTGGCGATCTGGGAGCGCGACATTCTCCAGCCCGCCGCACTGCGCCACTTCGGCCGACGGATCACGGCGATCGACCATGCCGGAAGCTATTCGTGCCGCCGCATCGGGAGTGGCCCCGAAGGTCGGTTCAGCGAACATGCCACGGCCGACGCGGTCGACATTCTCGGCTTCCGCCTCGCCGACGGTCGGCGCGTCAGCGTGCTCCGCGACTGGACCGGCGACCCGTCGCGCGCCGCCTTCCTTCGCGAGGTGCGCGACGGCGGCTGTCGCTTGTTCAGTACCGCCTTGTCGCCCGGCTATAATGCCGCCCACGCCGATCACCTGCATTTCGACCAAGCCGCGCGCGGCGCCGTCGGCGGGCGGCTGTGCCGTTAGCGTCGGGCAGCTAAGACTTCACGGGTCGCGCCGCGCCCATAGAAAAAGGGCCCGCACCGATCGGCGCGAGCCCCTTTAAGCCAGCGGCTTGCGCCGGGCCTATTTCAGATGGTTGGACAGATGCTTGTTCATCTCGAACATCGTGCAGCTATCCTTGCCGAAGACCTTCTTTAATTTGTCGTCGGCTAGGATTTCCCGCTTGTTGGCAGGGTTTTGCAGATTGTTCTTGCGAATATGATCCCATACCTTCGAAACCACTTCGCTGCGCGGCATCGGATCGTTGCCGATGATCGCGCCCAATTCGGCCGACGGTTGAACCGGGCGAGCAAGTCCGCCCCCTGCTTTACGACCAGTCCCGCCTGCTGCTTTTGCCATGTGGCCCTCCTGTTGTGTTCGGTGATCGATAGAGCGCAATCCAAAGCGCTTGGCAATGCCCTGTTGTGAGGGGACGCCTCAGAGGCGCGACGGGCCGAACGGGACGACCTTGTTGCCCGCATCATGGCCGATATCGGCCTGGCCGCCGAACGCGATCCCCGAGCGGTCGCACCAGTCGCGAACGATCGCCTTTTCATCTCTCGAAAATTCTGGTTCGTTTTCAACAACATAACTTACCCTTCCGAGACGCAACCTACGGATGGTGCGAATGGCCGATGCGCCAGTCAGGTGGAACATCGCGCGGTCAATCCGATAATATTGCTCGCTGACCTCCTCGATCAGCAAGTCGCGTCCGGCCATGTCGGGTTCGATCGAAGTGCCAAGTAAATTCGACAGCACGGTCAAGTTGAAGGCCATCGCCGGGCCATTGAGGCCAGTCTCCAGCGCTGAGTCGCTGCGCTGCACAATATAGTCGAGCGCGCGACCCACCGCCGCCTCCCCGCCGTCGCGCAGCACATCCTGCGGCATCGGGCCATGTGCCACCTCGAGCCCGACCTTGTGAAAGGCAGCGAGCAGGAAGCCGGCATCGCTATAACCGAGATAGAGTTTGCGCTTCGCCGCATCGGGCAAGTCGAGAGCCGCTGCCTCGGCAATGCGGTTCGATCCATAGCCGCCGCGCGCGAACCAGATGGCATCGACATCGGGATCGGCCATCACCTCGCGCAATGCCGCCAGCCGCGCCGCATCGGGCCCGGCGAAATGGCCATCGGTCAGGAAACATTGCGGGTGGACGACAAGCGCGCAATCGCCCCGCTCCGCCACAATTGTCGCAACCCGCTCGGCCGCCTCGCGCTTCAGGCTGCAACTCGGCGCAACAATTGCAATCTTCATCGGCTCTAATCCCTCGGCGCCAATTGCAAGCCGGCCCGCATCGCCATAGGGCAGCGGCGATGAGCAATTCCACCTCCTTCTTCTTCTGCGGCATCGGCGGCAGCGGCATGTTGCCCCTAGCCTCGATCCTTCGCGCCCGCGGCGCGCGGGTCGCCGGCTCGGACCGTTCGCTCGATGCCGGCCGGCTGGGTTCCAAATTCGATTACCTCCGCTCGCTCGGGATCCCGCTGTTTCCGCAGGACGGCAGCGGGCTGGCCGAGGGCATGACCCTGGTCACCTCGGCGGCGGTCGAAGCGACCATCCCCGACGTCGTCCGCGCAGCCGAGATCGAGCTCGACCGCGTCACTCGTCCCCAGTTGCTCGCGCAATTGCTCAACGCCGCCCAGCGCAGCGTCGCAGTCGGCGGAACGAGCGGCAAATCGACCGTCACCGGGATGATCGGCTGGATCCTTCACGCCTGCCACCGCCAGCCGACGGTGATGAATGGTGCGGTGATGAAGAATTTCGTCTCGCCGTCCTCGCCTTTCTCGAGCGCGCTGGTCGGCGATCCCGAACTGTTCGTCAGCGAAGTCGATGAGAGCGACGGGTCGATCTCGCTCTACCGCCCGTCGGTCGCGGTGCTGACCAATGTCAGCCTCGACCACCACTCGATGGACGAATTGCGCAGCCTGTTCGGCGCCTTCCTGTCGCGTGCCGGCAAAGCGGTGCTCAATCTCGACGATCCCGAAACCCGCGCCATGGCCAGCATCTTGCGCGATCCCGCGGGCTATGGCTTCGACAGCCCTGGCGCGGCATTCAGCGGCCGCGATCTCCAACTCGGGCCGAATGACTGCGCCTTCACGGTCGAGGCCAATGGCGACAGCGCCCGGGTCGAGCTCCAGGTCCCGGGCCGGCACAATGCCTCCAATGCACTCGCTGCCATCGCGGCATCGGTTTCGCTCGGGGTCGCCCTGCCCGACGCCGCCGCCGCGCTCGGCAGGTTCGAGGGACTGAAGCGACGGCTCGAGATCGTCGGCAGCAGCAACGGCGTCACATTGATCGACGATTTCGCACATAATCCCGACAAGATTGCCGCCAGCCTCGACACGCTAGCGGCGCATCCCGGGCGCTTGCTGGTGATGTTCCAGCCGCATGGCTTCGGCCCGCTCGCCAAGATGGGCGACGAGCTTGCCGCGACCTTCGCTCACGGGCTTCGCTGTGGCGACCGGCTCTACGTGCCCGATCCGGTTTACCACGGCGGGACGGTCGACAAGGCGCGCGGCTCCAGCTGGTTCGCCGAGGCGATTTGCGCCCTTGGCGGCGACGCGCTGCATGTGCCCGACCGCGCGGCAATCGGCGATGCTCTAATCGCCGACGCCGCCACCGGCGACCGGATCGTGATCATGGGCGCACGCGACGACACACTTAGCGAATTCGCCGCCGACCTCCTGGCGCGGCTCTAGCTTGTCCCACCTGTTCCTCGATTGCGACGGGGTGCTGGCCGACTTCGACGCGGCGGCGACCGACTTGCTCGGCATGACGTCGCAGGAGTTCCAGGATGCACACGGCAAAGGCGAATTCTGGCGGCGGCTTGCCCAAGCCGCCGATTTCTATGGTTCGCTGCCCCTGATGCCCGATGCGCGCTTGCTGTTCGACGCGGTGGCGCATCTTTCGCCGACCATCCTCACCGGGCTTCCGATCGGCAATTGGGCGGCGCCGCAGAAGGTCCGCTGGGCGGCGACCCATTTCCCCGGAACGCCGATCATCACCACCATGGCGCGCGACAAGTTCCGCCACATGACCGGCGCCGACGTGCTGGTCGACGACCGCGCCGATCACCGCCCTGCGTGGGAAGATGCCGGTGGGACTTTCATCCATCACGAAAATGCGGAGCGCAGCATCGCCGCGCTCCGCACCAAATTTCCGTCGATCGCGGTCTAGGCCGCCGCGGCCATGTCGACCTTCTCGACCCATTCGGGCCAGAACACCGGCTCGCGGTTCGACCAGCCCGGCGCGGTCGCCGCGCTTTCGCTGATCGACTGGAGCAGCACGCGCCGCTTTTCCGGGTGGAGATGCGGCAGCGCCGAAGCGGCGCAGAACGCCGCCGGGAGCCATGGCCGGACGCTTGCGCCGAGCAGCCGCTCGTAAAGGAAGCGGAACGAGGCGAAGCTCGGCAGGCGATCCTGCCCGAGATCAAAGGCGGCGAGCGTCGCCAGCATCCCGAGGAACGGCTCGATCATGTCGAGCCCACTGTCGTCGGGGATTTGCATCCGAAGATGATCAATCTGTTTGTAGAAGCGGCCTTGGGCGCGGATCGAGGCGGCTTCGCCTTCGTCGCGCGCCCAAATGTCGATCGGGTCGGCACGGCCAAAGCCGATGTCGAGCGAGCGGCGGATGTAGCGCTGCGTCGCCTTCGGAAAACTGGCGAATTCCTTGAGCTCTGCAAGCAGCAGTGCCCCGCCTGCTGGCTGTTTGGTCCGCGTCGTCATTTCCCCGACTCCTTTTGCCTGGGTCGGATCATGCGGTCAGCTTGGTTGCAAAATGCTTAACCATGATCCCACCCCCCGTTCACATTGAATCAAAGGGATAGGGTCGCGGCAAGGGCCAATATTTCACCCGGCCCGATTGGCACGGCAGGTGTGGGAATATTGCAACGGCGAGTCAGAGCGGCGGCGGCCGCGTTACTTTCTTTCGGGGAAGCTCGATGACGGCACCGGCTCGTTGCCGCCGGGCTGGGTCGCGGCGATCGGGTCGGACGCATCCATCGACTGGTCGGAACCGACATCGGTCTTGCTATCAAGGTCTTCGGGGTTCTTCTTCAATTTCAGTTCGAGCTCGCGCTCGGGGGCATTCTTCTGGGTCGCCGGGGGCGGCGTGCCCTGGTCGGCCGGGGCCTTGGAGTCAGGTTGATCGGTCATTCGGTTCGTTCCTCCCTCGAATGTGTCAAGCCAAACGAATATGGCGAGACTCGCGTTCCCTGCTCATTCGTGGCGAGTGTTCGACGGAGCGCGGTGCCCCTTCTGCCAAGTGACGGGGGGCGGATTGCGTCTCGGGCAGCGCATTGCCAATGTCGGGCGATGGCCTCAGCTCCCCCCAATGACCTCCGTCGCTTCGCCGACTGGCGGCTCGCCCTCAAGACAATCCTCGGCTTCTGGCTAATCTATGCGCTGACCGTCGTCGCCCGCGCCTTGCTCGGCTCCGACCCGCTCGCGTTGCTCCAGAACAAGTTGCTGACGCTCGGCGTCGGGATTGTGCTGACCTTCCTGGTCTATGCCGCGATCGCGATGTTCGGCGGGCAGGACAGCAGTAACCGGCGCAAGGCAATCGTCGCCGGTATCGCTTCCTTCCTTGCCGCTTGCGCAATGGCCGGACTGCTGATGCTCGCCGACGGCAAGATGCGCGAGAGCAAGGAGATCTTCCGGCATACGGCAAAGGAGGGCGTGGTCATCTTCGAGCAGGGCAACAAAATCCGCATCGAACGTACCGCAGCGGAGCCGTTGGTGCTGACCCTGCCCGCGCTCAAGGACATCGAGGCCTCGAAAAAATTCCGCTACGCCGCCGACGCCGCGGTGATCTGGCTGTTCTTCTTTGCCGCGTGGAGCGCCTTCTACCTCGCGACAATTGCCCAGGCGCAGGCATTGCGCGCCCAGCGGCGCGCCGCCGCCGCCGAAACCGCCGCCCACACCGCGCAGGTCCGCGCGCTTCGCTACCAGGTCAATCCGCACTTCCTGTTCAACACGCTCAACTCCTTGTCCTCGCTGGTGATGACCGGCCGCACCGAGCGCGCCGAAGAAATGCTGCTCGCGCTGTCGACCTTCTTCCGCACCAGCCTGTCATTGAACCCCGTCGCCGATGTGACCTTGGCCGAAGAAATCGACTTGCAACGGCTTTATCTCGATATCGAGACGATCCGTTTCCCGAGCCGCCTCAAAGTCGCGATCGACGTCCCCAAGGATCTTGAAGATGTTCGCCTGCCCGCCTTGATCCTCCAACCTTTGGTCGAGAATGCGATTAAATATGGCGTCTCCCCGACCAGCGATGTGGTCACGCTGACGATTGCCGCAGAAGCGATCGGCGACGACCGGCTGTTGCTTCGCGTAACCAACAGCGGAAGTAAGGCTCCCCCAAAGCGACGCGGCCGCCGCGACAGCGACCGGATCGAGGGCACCGGGGTCGGCCTCGCCAATGTCTGCCAGCGGATCGAGGCGCGCTTCGGGGCGGCTGCAACCTGCGAGTTTGGCCCGCTCGATAATGGCGGGTTCGAGGTCCGGTTGGCAATTCCGCGAGAGCTGCACGATGGATGAGCCCCCGCTCCGCATCCTGATCGCCGATGACGAGCCGCTCGCCACCGAGCGACTGCAATTATTGCTCGCCCGTACCGGCGGGGTCGATCTGGTCGGCGCGGCGAGCGACGGCGACAGCGCGGTGCGCATGGCCGAGGCATTGAACCCCGACGCGGTGCTGCTCGATATCGCCATGCCCGGGCTCGACGGGATCGACGTCGCCCGCGCGCTCGCCCGCCGCCGTCCCTCCCCTGCGGTAATCTTCATCACCGCCTTCGACCAGTTCGCCGTTGCTGCCTTCGAGGTCGCGGCGGTCGACTATCTGATGAAGCCGATCGAGCCACGGCGGCTGGTCAGCGCGCTCGACCGCGCCCGGTTGCACCTCAAGCAACGCCATGAGCAAGAGGCCGCACGCGACAGCGCCGACGTGTCGCCCTTCCTCGATGAATTCTGGGCGTCGGACCGCAGCGGGCTGGTCCGCATCGCCTCGCGCGACATCGACCGGATCACCGCAGAGCGCGACTATATGCGGCTTCATGTCGGGGCGCGCAGCTGGCTGATCCATCATTCGATGGCGGCGCTCGAAGAACGGCTCGATCCGCAGGTCTTCGTCCGACTCCACCGCTCGGCAATCGTCCGCCGCGAATTTATCACCGGCTTCTCGCGCAATCCCTCGGGCCGCTGGATCGCCCGGCTCGCCGACCATAGCGAGCAGCCGGTCGGGCGGCTCTACGCCGACCGGGTGCGGAGCATCGCCGGCCGCTAGACGGCGCTGTCAGACCCGCGCTTGCGGTCGACCGCGCCGGTCACCGCCACATCCATCGTCACATTGCCAAGCGTGCGGAAGATGTCGGGGATGGTCTCGACCGCGATCAGGATCGCCAGCGGCGCCACTGGCACCCCCATTGCAAAGGCGATTGGCGCAATCGAGCTGAAGAAACTGATCTGCCCCGGCAGGCTGACCGCGCCATAGCTCGCCACGGCGCCCACCGCGATCCCGGCAATCATCGCCCCGGTCCCGATCTCGACCCCCATCCAGTGCGCGACATAGACCGCCACCGCAACATTCATCGCCGGCCCGGTGGCGCGGAACAATGCCACCGCCAGCGGCAGCGTGACATCGGCGACCTGGTCGCGAACCCCGATCAGCCGCGCCGAAGCGAGCATCGCCGGCAAGGAAGCCAAGCTCGACTGGGTCGAAATCGCCACCGCTTGCGGCCCGATCATGGCCCGCGCGAAGGTCGCCAGCTTGAGCCGCCCGCCGGCCACCGCGACGACGTAAGCCGCAAGCGTCACCAGGACGCCGACCGCCGACACCAGCAGCACATAATGCAGCAACGCCGCAAATGCCGCGCCGCCCGCCCCGGCCCCGACTGCAAACGCCAAGGCGAACACCCCCAGCGGCGCGATCCACAGCACCCAGCCGATCACCACCAACAACGCGTCGGCGACCCCCTCGAACAGGGCGACCACTGACGTGCGCTTGGCCGCGCCGATCCGGGTCAGCGCCAGCGCGAAAATGAACGCAAACACCACCAACTGCAGCACCTGTCCCTCGGCGGCCGCAGAAATGACGTTGGGCGGGATGATCGAGCGGAAGAAATCGGCCACTTGCGGCACCGGCGACGAGGCCGCCGCCGGATCGAGCGCTACCAGCCCCGCGCGCAATGCTTCGCCAGCATTTTCGGGCAGCGGAAACAGGTCGAGCAGGCCGGTCGTGGCCAGCGCTCCGAAGATCGCCGAGGCAGTGCAGATGATCACGAACCACAGCACCGACCGGCCCGCGATCCGCCCCGCGCGCGCCGCTTCCGCACCCCGCGCGATGCCGGTCACCAGCAGCGCGAAAATCAGCGGGATGACGGTCATCTTCAACGCATCGAGCCACAGCCCGCCAACGATCGTCGCCGCCCGCAGCGCGGGTTCGCGCAAGCTATCGCCCATCCGCGCTGCCATCGCTCCGAGCAGCAGCCCGAGCACCAATGCACCTAAGATCCACACCGCCCGGGCCCCCCGGATCGTCCCTGCAGCGGTCGCTTCGGGATCATCGATCACCGTCGGCTCGTCATTCCTCGCCACGCCGCTCATTCGGTCACTCCATCCAGCCACGATAACGCTAGCGTCCTCGCGCGTTCGAGGGAACCAGGGAACCAGGGATCGGGAATGTTGTTTGAGCATCATGGCCTTCACCCAGCTCGATCCGCCGCTTCCGCTTCATGTCGTCGATCGCGGCAATGGCACCGCCGTCGCGGTCATCGACTATGGCCCCGAGTTTGACTTGCTGTGGGTCGTCGGGTTCGACGATGGCGGGGAGATCTGGTGCGTCCCCAATCCGCAGGTCCGGCTCCAGACCAATTGGTCGATGGGCCGCGCCAAGAAGCCCGCCACCGGCAAGGTCACCGCCATCGCTGGATAGGTTGCCTCGACAAAATTTTCTCAGCACCTCGCATCGCTTCACGGCACTCGCGCGTTTTCACTATCATCAACCGAATAACGGGAGTAAAAGCATGTTGGAATCCAACCAAAACACCGCCATCCTCAAGACCCTCACCTCGACCCTCAACGACAGCATCAACGGCTATCGCGATGCCGCCGACAATGCCGAGGGCAGTCAGTTCCAGCAGATCTTCCGCGACAATGCCGATGAACGCGCCCGCGTTGCCGGCGAGTTGCAGTCCGAGGTGCGCCGGCTCGGCGGCACCCCCGACGAGGACGGCACGATCATGGGCAAGACCCATCAGGCCTTCCTCGATCTGAAGGCGGCGGTGACGGGCCGCGACGACAAGGCGATCATCAACGAAGTTGAGCGCGGCGAGGATTACCTCAAGGAGAAGTTCGAAGCGGCGCTTGATGACGACAAACTGACCGCCGAGAGTCGCGAAATTGTCTCGCGCGCTTATCAGTCCGTGCGCAAGGGACATGATCAGATCAGCCAACTCAAGCACGGCCTGGAGGCCTGAACCATGAGCATTTTCAGCAAGATCAAGGATGCGATCTTCGGTAAGAAAACCGCCCCGGAAGACCGCCCCCAAATCCCCGCCGGTATGGATGGCGGTGCGCCGGCAACCCAGACGACCCCCGCGCCGACAATTGACGCCGGACCGGTCGACGTCGTCCAGTCGCTCGACGACATGGCCGCCGCCAAGGGCAATCCCGACCTCAACTACAAATCGTCGATCGTCGATTTGATGAAGTTGCTCGGGCTCGATTCGAGCCTTGATAATCGCAAGGAACTGGCCGACGAGCTCGGCTACACCGGCGACAAGGACGGCAGCGCCGAAATGAACATCTGGCTTCACAAGGAAGTCATGCGCCAGCTCGCCGCCAATGGCGGCAAGGTGCCCGCGTCGATGACCGATTAAGCGCCAGCTTGCCGACAATCGGGGCGGTGGGAGCAATCCTGCCGCCCTTTTTGTATCCGCCCGTCCCCGCTGTCAGGCGACCTTCTGTCCGGTCGCCATTTCCTGGACGAGCTTGATCGCTTCATGGGCCGACAGCGCCGATCCTTCCTGCCACAGTCCGACGTAGGACAGATGCTCGCCGGCGAAGGTGATCGGGCCCTCGGGCCGGCACAATTCGTCATAGGCCGCGCCGCGCTTTTGCTCGCCGAAATCGCGCCCGATCGCGCCAACCCCTTCGGACCATGGCACCTGCCCCCAGTTGACCGCCACCGGCGAGGTCAGCAGCGTCGACTTGCCAGGATGAAGCGCCTCGATCGATCTCGCGCTGATCCGGATCTGCTCGGCGATCGGCAATTTGACGAACGCCTCGGGGGTGTCGCGGTGCGTCCAGCCCGCGACATAGGCCCCGACGATCACCCCGCGGGCCGAATGAAAACCATGCGACGGGTAGATCACATTTTCGTTGAGGCGGTCGGTCCACGCCAGCCCGCCATAGACATGATCGTCGCGTTCCCAGAAGCGCGGCGCCTCGAACGCGACCTTGGCGCTCTTGAGATAGTCGACTCCCTTGAGCGCGGCCTTCTTGGCCGGCGAGAAATCGCTCGGGATCCGTGCGAGGATCGGCGCGGGCAAGGTGCACACGCAATAGTCCGCTCTCACCACGCCATTTTTATGCTCGATCCGCACCCCCGCGCCCTCACGCCGGATGGCATTGACCGGCGTGTCGAGCACCACGCTCGGCGCGACCTCGCGGTACAAAGCATCGGCAATCCGGTCCATCCCGCCGACCGGCTGTAGCATGGTCGCCTGCATGTCCATGATCTGCTCGAAGAAGTAAGGGAAAGCGATTGCGGGTGAGGGCACCAATTGCTTGAACCCGAGTGTCCCGACCGCCTTGGGTGGATGGTTGTAGGCACCCGGCCAGTCTGCAAACCCCGAACTTACAGTCGCCCCATATTTGCCCTTCGCATCAAGTCCCGAGTAATCGCGAACAAAGTCGCGCAGCAGCTTGATCTCATCCTTTGGAATCGCCGCATCCAATGAATGCCCATCGATCGCCTTGGCCAGCAATTCGCCGATCATCCCGCGCACGTCGTTGACCATCCGCCGCTGTGGCTCGACATGGCCGCCAAAGTCCCATCCCGCCGACTGGTTCGAATTGACGAACACCTCCAGCGGAACGCCGAGCCGCTCGGCATAGCTCAGAATGAGGTGATGGCTCGACGGCAGCCGCGCCGGCCCGGCGTTGAAATATTGCCCCTCGCTGAAATTCGACCGCTGCACCGGCCGGTCGATCTGGTCGATCTGTTGATTGCCGCGGATCGTCCACGCCCGCCCGCCGACCCGCTGGCGCGCCTCGATCACGGTCACCGCATAGCCTGCGCGACGAAGTTCATAGGCCGCGACCAACCCGGCGATCCCCGCGCCGAGCACCACCACACGCTTGCCCGCGCCGCTCCCCGGCGGAAGCGCGAAACCCGCCGCCTTGGCCGATCCCGGTGAGGCGATGCCGAGCATCTGCATCGCCGCAAAGCTCACCCCTGCGCCGCTCAGCAAGCCAAGCTCGCCAAGCAGCATCCGCCGTGTCAGTGCCATGTGTATCGCCCCCCCGAGAAAATCCTTAGCGCCGCGCGGCGGTCGCCTCGATCTCGACCAGCCATCCCGGATCGACCAGCCCCGCCACCTGCATCGTCGAGCGCGCCGTCTTGAGCGGTTGCTGCGGGGTTCCGAAATACGCGCGATAGCCGCGCATCATTCCCGCAAAATCCATCCGCGCCTGCCCCGGCGGCGCGACCAGGAAGACGCGCATCATCACCACGTCGCCGAGACCCAGTCCCTGCGCCTTGAGCAACGCCTCGATCTTGGCCAGCACCGATCGGGTCTGCGCCTCGGTGTCGCCGAACCGCTCGACGCTGCCCTGCGGCGCTTGCGGATTGACCGCGTCGGGCACAGTGCCGCTGACGTACACCAATTTCGCATCGGCGGGCAGCGCGACCGTCGCCGCAATGGCCGCATCGGCGGGGCCGGTGCGGACGATCCCATCCTTGGCGATCGAGGCGCTTGCCGAAAGACAGGCCGCAACCATGCCGCCGATGATCAACCTTCGCATTGCGACTCACCCTCCCCCATTTGATTAATCCGTATCACGTTGTGCGAGCAAATGCGCGCGTGGCACCTTTTTTCACTTAGCGCGTTGTTATAGTGTCGGGATTCCCCTTCCTGACATCCAATTGCCCCACTTTTGTGAGCGGGGTTGGCGGCGGCGCGCCCCCCTTGCGCCGCCGCCTTCGATTGGCGACACTGCGGCGCGCCATGACCTCACGGGGAATTGCCGATGAAACGCTTTTTTTTCGCCGCCTTTGGGTCGCTCTTGATGCTGACCGCGCCAGCGGCAGCAGCGCCCAGGACCAGCGTCACCATCACCCTCACCAGCCA
>JAJAZM010000183.1 GCA_026785645.1 Sphingomonas bacterium
CCTCCTCCCCCGCCGCCGGCAACGCAGACCTGCGTCGATGGCTCGGTGATCCTGGCGTCGGACGTCTGCCCGCCGCCGCCGCCGCCGCCGCCGCCAGCGCCCGAACCCGAGCGCGGCTAAGCGACCAGGGCAGCTAGCAGAAGCAAAACCCGCGTCGATTCCCTGTCGCGCGAGTTAGGCCCGCCCCCGATCGAGCGATTGGGGCGGGCCTTCTCTCCTTTGCTTCGGGGGCCATACTGATCCGCTAATTAGACAAGCTGGTGGAAACATCGTTGGGTTTCACCAGGAAGAGACATGCTTCTGTCCGGAATGGGTCGAAAGCGGTCGCGGCAGGATTGGGTGGAAAGTTGACGTGAGCGTCTTTGCCCTCGCACGTGAGCGGTTTGAGCGTTTTTGAGCGTCCCAGAGGGTCACACCACGATGAGTCGCAGACTACTTGCAATCATAGCTGCTGCCGCGCTGGCGGGAGCCGGAGCTGGGCTTGCCAATGATACCACCGCCTCGACAGGGGCGGGCGGGCTGGTTCTGGAAAAGACCTCTGCGATCATAATGGCGTCGGAAGATCTATACGTTTCAGCGACACGAATCCGCATTCGCTATGTCTTCCGGAACATCACCGCGGCACCGGTTACGACAATCGTTGCTTTCCCGATGCCCGACCGCTCAATGAGCGACGAAAATGACGGCGGTGTCGCTTTTCCATCGGCTTTCCGGACAACAGTCGAGGGAAAACCGGTCAAAGCGATGCTTGAGCGCAAAGCAATTGCCAACGGCAAGAACCAGCGCGCGCTACTGGATTTGCTCGGTATCCCGATCGCGCCGCAATCGATCGACGCCGCGACCAAGGCGATGGACCGCCTCAACCCCGCCAACAAAGCGCGGGTGGTTGCTGCAGGGCTGGCGGGCAACGAGGAATGGGATGATGACGGCATGGGCACGAAGGGGCACCTCGTTCCGTTGTGGACTGTGCAGGACCGCTATTATTGGACCCAGACCTTTCCCGCCGGGCGCGATCTGAAAGTCGAGCACGCCTATGTCCCCGGTGCGGGGGGGAGCGTGACAACGGCGTTCGCGGTAAAAGCGCTGCGCGACACCGAGGACGGGCGCTGGGCCAAGGCCCGTTACTGCCCTGACGCGGCCTTTTTCGCCGCGATCGATAAGCGGATCGGTGCGCCCAACCGTGATCCCGGTCTTCCGGACTGGCGGATTGATTATGTCCTGACCACCGGCGCCAACTGGGCATTGCCGATCGGCGACTTCAGGCTGGTTGTGGACAAGGGTCGACCGGGCAACTTGGTCAGTTTTTGCGCGACCGGAGTGCGCAAGATTTCTCCGACCCAATTCGAGGTTCGCCATCGCAATTGGCGGCCAACCCGAGACCTGCACGTCATTATCGTGGAGCCCCGCTAGGGCGCGCATTCATAGTCTGGCGGTGCCCACCAACGCAGCTTGGTATGCGATCATGGCCGCCAGACCGTGCTCACTAAACGGAAAACCCGGAACCCGCGGTCGAGCGAATCTCGGCACTGGCTCGTACGCCGACATTCGGTGATTTCGTATGCAAGCGGCAGATATTGCCACCTCACCAGCGAAACCGGACGGTCCGCCACCGCCCATAAACAGTCGTTTCTACATTTTATCGTCTAAAGTCCGATTTCCGCCCAAAGCTGCCGCTAGGGTGGTGACCAATGGGGCGGCGGCAGAACATTCTCTCATGGACCCGGCCGCTCGACAGCCCGACCGAAACTAGCGAAGTGCGTTCGCTGGTTCGCGCTCAACGAATCCCACAATAAGTTCAAGGAAAGCCGCATCGCGGTCGCCCCCCGCGACGGCAATTATGGATTGTTTCCCTGTAAAATGCCCATTATCAACGAACGCGTACCGGAGATTTGTGACCTATAAACTGGACGCACGTCCACTTCCTTTTTGCAAGCGAGGCAAGCCACGGTGAAAGCGGTACTCTCCCTGCTCGCCGCGATGCTGCTGACCGGCTGCGAGGCCGAGCCCGCGCCGCTGGTGACGGTGAGCGACGCGCGGGTGATCGCGCTGTCTACCTCCGCCGCAGCCTATTTCACGTTGATCAACAGCGGCGGGCGTGACCGCTTGCTGTCGGTTGGCGCCGAGGGGGTCGGGACGGCCAGCCTGCACGAAACCAGCATGGACGGCGACATCATGCGGATGCGAGCGATCGAAGGCGGGATCGAACTTCCGGCACGCGGGCAAGTCCGTCTGTCGGCCAGCGGGCGGCACGTGATGATCCAGGGGCTGGCCAAGCCGCTCGTCGCGGGATCGAGCGTCAGGTTGTCACTTCGCTTCGAGCGACAGGGACTGGTCGAGATCAGCGCCCCTGTCGGCGGGCCGCGATGACCATGCGGCGGATGCGGATCATCTTATGGGTGGTGGTCGGGCTCGCGGCGATCGCTGGGCTGGGGATCGCGCTGATGCCCAAGCCGAGCGGTCCGCCGATCGCAAGCAGCGAGTCGATGGTCGAGATTGGCGGCCCGTTCACGCTGACCGGGACCGACGGCAAGCCGTTTTCGAGCGATCAATTGGCGGGCAAGCCGTTCGCGCTGTTTTTCGGCTTCACCCATTGTCCCGATGTCTGCCCGACCACGCTGGCGCGCCTGGTGAAGCTGCGAAGCGCGATCGGCAAGGGCGCCGACAGCTTCAATATCGTCCTCGTCAGCGTCGATCCGGAGCGCGATACGCCCGCTGTCATGGCCCGCTATGCCGGGCTGTTCGGGACGCCGGTTATTGCGCTGACCGGATCAGTCGCGGCAATCGAGGCGGTCAAGACGCAATACGGAGTCTATTCGGAGAAGGTCGCACAGGCTGGCACTGACTATAATGTCGACCATACGGCGAGCGTCTTCCTGATCGACCGGGCGGGCGAGTTCGCCGCGACGATTTCACCGAATGAGGGCGACGAAGCCGCGCTTGCCAAGCTCGAGCGCCTGATCAGCAACTAGAACGGGCCTCAAACGATTTGTGGCGCATCAGTATTAGCTTTCGCGTAGCGTAGCGCACGACGGAAAAAGGGGCGGCTACGGCTGCCCCTTGTTTTGTGCCGCAAGAACCCGCGCCAGCAATCGCTCGAGCGCTGCAAGGCTTTCGGGCTCGTCGAAGCTTGGCGCATGGCCGACTCGCGGGACGGTAACCAGCTCGACATCAGCGATCTCATGCGCCATCCGCTCCGCCACCTCGGCGCTTAGCAAATCGGACAATTCGCCGCGCAGGATGGTCACCGGGCGGCCGTCCAGCGCCTGGTACAACGGCCAGATCTCGGGCGCCGCAGCCGCGCTTTCGAAATTGCCGGCGATGCGCATGTCGTAATCGAAGCGGATCTCGCCGTTCGCCTCGACCGCCATACGCCGGACGAAGCGATCCCATTCGTCGCGCCCGTAATCTGGGTAAACGTCGTCATTGCGCGCCGCCACTTGGTCGATCGCCTCGTCCCAGCTGGCAAAGGTGGTCGGCTTTCCGACATAGTCGGCAATCCGCTCGATTCCCGCAAGATCGACCACCGGGCCAATATCGTTGAGCAACGCGCCTGCAATCCGCTCGCGGTCGCCGAGCGCCAGCGCCATGGTGCAGATACCGCCGAGCGAGGTGCCGACGAACACCGCATCGGCAATCCCCAGCTGGTCGAGAATTTTCAAGATATCGGCGACATAGACCATCGGCTTGTAATTGGCCGGATCGGGGTCGAACGCGCTTCCGCCCCGGCCGCGAAGGTCGATCGAGATCACCCGCCAGTCGCCCGCGAAGCGGTCCGCCACCGGCTCGAAATCGCGGGCGTTGCGGGTCAGGCCGGGGATGCACAGGATGGGCGGGCGGTCGCGGTTGCCCTCATGATCGCGATAATGGAGCTTTACGCCGTCGGCGCTGTTCCAATATCGGTCGGTCCATTCGGCCATGACGCTTCCCCCGCTGCACTGGCTCCCCTATCGCGAGGCGATGGCCGAACCGCAACCCTATCGTCCGGATCGCGCGATTCTGACCCTCGGCGAGGGCTATTTCGCCAAGGTCGCGGCGGCCAATTTTCCGAAGACGACGTTGCGTTTCGCCAACCGGCGGTGGGCAGCGCAGGTTGGGCTCGACAATCTCGACGAGGTAGGGTGGGCCCGGCATTTCGGGCGGTTCGAGCCGCTGGCGGACAATCTGCCGACGCCGCTCGCGCTGCGTTATCATGGTCACCAGTTCCGCCACTATAATCCCGACATCGGCGACGGGCGCGGCTTCCTGTTCGCGCAATTGCGCGATGGCGCGAAAGCCTCGGGGGGCAGATTGCTCGACCTTGGCACCAAGGGGTCGGGGCAGACTCCGTATAGCCGGTTCGGCGACGGGCGACTGACGCTCAAGGGCGGGGTGCGCGAGGTGCTGGCGACCGAAATGCTCGAGGCGCTGGGGGTCAGTACGTCAAAGAGCTTCGCATTGATCGAGACCGGCGAGCAACTGACCCGTGGCGATGAACCCTCCCCAACGCGGTCGGCGGTGCTGACCCGGCTGAGCCATGGCCATGTGCGGATCGGCAGTTTCCAGCGCCTGGCGTATGAGGAAAATGCGGCGGAGATCGCAGCGCTGGTGCGTTATTGCCTGCGCCAGTTATTCGGTGAGGACAGCGACGATCCGCTGCGGCTGTTCGAGCTTGCGGCGACGCAGACCGCGCGCCTCGCCGCCAGCTATCTCGCTGCAGGGTTCGTCCATGGGGTGCTCAACAGCGACAATATAAACATCACCGGCGAGAGCTTCGATTATGGTCCGTGGCGGTTCGCGCCGATTTGGGATGAGGATTTCGTCGCGGCATACTTCGACCATGGCGGGCTCTACGCCTTCGGCCGCCAACCCGAGGCGATCCACTGGGATCTGGCGCAGCTCGGCGGATGCCTGGCGCTGGTCGCCGACGGGCCGGCGTTGGCGGAGATATTGAGCGACTGGCAGGCCCAGTTCGAGGCGGCGCTGGTCGCGGCGTTGGTCCGGCGGCTGGGAATCGCGCCGGACGCGGCTGCGGATCGCGATCTGGTATCGGCCTTGCTGGTCGCGTTACGCGCACAGTCGGTGACGATCGATCGCCTGTTCTTCGACTGGCGCGGCGGGCGGGTGCCGGATGGTGAAAGCTATCGCGACGCGGCGTTTGTGGAAATGCGCGAGCGGCTGGCAAGCCGCGCGCCTCTGCCGCACGCGCTCGACCATGATTATTGGTGCGATGATCGACCTTGTTCGATGCATATCGACGAGGTCGAGGCGATCTGGGCGGCGATTGCGGACCAAGATGACTGGGCGCCGTTCGAGAACAAGATTGCGGCGATCCGGCGGATGGGCGCTGCGCACGACATGACGCCATGACGCCGCCTTGCGCTTGACCCTATCCCGCAGGCATGGTGGTGAGCGCCGCACCTTTTGTCCGGAGTGAATGATTGACCGACAGGCTGATTTCGACTGAACCGGCGACCGGCGATGAAATCTGGGCGGGCGACATCGGCGATGCCGCAGCCGAGGTCGCCGCGGCGCGCGCCGCCTGGCCCGAATGGGCGGCGCATAGCGTGTCGTACCGGATCGAGGCGATGCGGCGCTTTGCCAATGAAGTTCGCGCGCGCGAGCAGGATTTCGCCGACCTAATCAGCCGCGAGACGGGTAAGCCTTATTGGGAAGCGCGGACCGAGGTAGCGGCAGTCGTCGCCAAGGTCGAGATTTCGGCCTCGGCCTATCTTGAGCGGACCCCGATGCGCCGGCTCGAATCGGCGCTGAGCAGCAAGGTCGCGGTGCGCCACAAGCCGCATGGCGTGCTGGCGGTGCTGGGGCCGTATAATTTCCCGGCGCATCTGCCCAACGGCCACATCGTGCCAGCACTGATCGCCGGCAATGCAGTGGTGTTCAAGCCGTCGGAGAAGACCCCGGCGACGGGCGTCTTCCTGGTCGATTGCTATCGCGCCGCGGGGGTGCCCGACGGCGTCGTGCGGTTGCTGATCGGCGGGCCCGAGGAAGGCAAGGCGCTGGCCGGGCAGGACGGGATCGACGGCTTGCTGTTCACCGGCTCGGCGCGCGCCGGAATGTCGCTCCATCGCCAGTTCGCCGAAGCCCCGCACAAGATGCTCGCGCTCGAGCTTGGCGGCAACAATCCGCTGGTGGTGTGGCAATCATCCGACATCGACACGGCGGCGATGATCGTCGTCCAGTCGGCCTATCTGTCGGCCGGGCAACGCTGCACTGCGGCGCGGCGGCTGATCGTCGAAGACGGTGCCGAGGGGCCGCTGGTCGAGGCAATCACCAAATTGATCGACCGGATCATCGTCGATCATCCGCATGCCGATCCGCAGCCGTTCATGGGACCGGTGATCGATCTTGCCGCGGCCGATCAACTCCAGGCGCAATGGGTCGAATTGATGATTAAGGGCGGAAAGGTGATCCGCCGCCTCGACCGCCCGTTCGAGGAACGGCCCTATCTCACCCCCGCGTTGATCGACGTCACCGACGCAAGCGAGCGGCCGGACGAGGAGATGTTCGGGCCGGTGCTGCAGATGATCCGGGTCAAGGATTTCGACGCCGCCATCAACGAAGCCAACAACAGTCGCTTCGGGCTCGCCGCGAGCCTGGTTGGTGGAACCCCCGCAATGTACGACAAATTCTGGGCCAATGTCCGATCTGGCGTGATCAACTGGAACAAGCCGACCAACGGCGCGCCGTCAAATGCTCCGTTCGGCGGCATCGGGCTAAGCGGCAACCACCGCCCGAGCGCTTTTTACGCGGCCGATTATTGCGCCTATCCGGTGACCAGCAGCGAGGCCGAACTGGCCCGCGTCGCAATCCCCGAAGGTCTTCGCGACGCCTACGTCTCGACCGACGACTGAGGCAGCTTAGGGCTCCCCGCCGATCGTCGTCAGTGGTTTGCCGACCGTCGTGTCCATCCCGCCCGCGAGCACGCCCGGCCGATCCCAGCCATAGCGATCCTCAAACGACGCCATGCCGGTCGGGCCCGGCACCATCGTCAGATAGGTAACGAACACCGGAACCCCGCGGGGCAGCGCGATATGCTGTTCCGGATCGGTTCCCGAGGCCGCCACATCGCGCCCGAACAGCCAGCTGGCGAGGCGACGATAATCTTCCACGCGGATACAGCCATTGCTCTTGGCGCGGTTGGCCAATGCGAAATATTCCCGGGTTGGCGTATCGTGGAGATAGATGCCCTCACGATTGGGAAAGGGAAATTTCATCCTGCCCATCGAGTTTTGACCACCCGGCTTTTGACGAAGGATCACCTTGGCGGTTCCGGCGACCACCGCTTTCCAGTCAACCGACGAAGCGGGCAGAATTTGGGGATGCTCGCTGAAATCGGAAATCACCTCATACCCGCGCGACTTGAGATACGCTTCGCCCTGCTTGACCACGGCCGGAGCAGCAGTCTTGCGGATCAAATGCTCGGGCACATGCCAATAAGGATTGGCAATCGCATAATGCATGGTGCTGGCGATGATCGGGGTCGGAAGGCCAAATTCTTCCTTCTTGCCGACGACGACCTTCATCGAGCCGACATCTTGCCCATTTTCGAACATGTGCAGCCGCTGTTCGGCGGTGTTGACCATGATATATTTGCCGGTGCCTGGGATGATCCGCGAGCGCTCGAGGTTGAGTAGCACCTTGTCCGATGCGCGACCGCCATTGGCGCTCGCCTCGGCCAGTGCGACGTCGCGCAGGCGGGCGTAAATCGAGTTGACCGACGCGACCGACTGCACATGGTCGGCGAGCGATGGTGCTGCTTCGGCAAGCGCCAGCGTGCGGTCGGGATGCGGCGCGGTCTGCGCGAGCGCGGGGTCGCCATAAATGACATTGGTCGACGGGCGCTTGATCGCCTGGACATAATCAGCCCAGGCAGCGGACATGGCGAGCTCGGCCGCCTTGACCTGCATCGGATCGTTGCTGGTGCGCGCGCGCTGGACTGCGGCTTCCACGCTGGCGGCGGCGGCCGGGCCGTTGCTCATGCCATCGATCGGGGCGCGGCGGAGAATCGTCAGCAACTGGCCGATCGCAGCATCGCCGCCCTTGGCGCCGAACCAGATCGCCGGATATTGGCGACGCTCGTAATAATAACGGACATTGACCCCGTTGGCCGACGCCGGAAGCGCAACTTGCGGCGCGGGAGCTGCGACCGGCGCGGGTCGTTTCTTGGCCTCGGCGGGGGCCGATGCAATCAGCGTGGCGGCTACAGCCGAAAGTAAAGTAGCACGAGCGCGCATCACATTCCCCTAAGGCCGGCGGTGTAACTGGAAGCGTTGATAATGCCGGAATCTGCCATGCGCTTCAATCCCTTGTCGTCGAACTCGTTCCCTCGCCCGAACCAGGAAAGGGATGGCTAGGGCGTGTGACATGAATGCCACAGGAACGGGTTTAATCCCCAATCGATGAAACTTTGCTGCAGGTGCGGGGGTTACACGGCTGCCTCCCGCAAGCGGAGAGCAATAAGGAGCTCAAATGCGTAAATATTTAATGGTCGCAACCGCGGCCGCCGCAGTCATTGCGACGCCTGCCATGGCTCGCGATGGTTCGGTGTATGTCGGAATCGAAGGCGGCGTCCTGTTCCCCAAGGACAATGATGCCGACGTCTTTGCCGACTTCACCACCACGCAGACCCCGAGTGCGCCGGCCGCAGCCGTGCCGCTCGACACCAATTTCGAAAACATGTTCGGTGTTGATTACAAGCGCGGAATCGATGTCGATGCGATCATCGGCTATGATTTCGGAATGTTTCGTCTTGAAGGCGAGATCGGGTACAAGCGTTCGAAGGTCGACAATTTCGAAATCGACGACAGCGACATTGCCGCACTCAACGCAACGCTCAACCGCCCGTCGGGCGCGGGCGATCCGGGCACACCTGGCCTGGCCGCTCTGTCGGCCGATGATTTCGACCTAAATGGCCGAATCAAGGTCTGGTCGGCGATGGTCAACGGCCTGGTCGACTTCGGCAACGAAGACGGTCTGTCGTTTTACGTCGGCGGCGGCTTCGGTCGTGCCAAGGCCAAGGCATTTGGCGACAGCGACAGCGCCTGGGCTTACCAGGGCATCGTCGGTGCGCGTTATGCAGTCAGCCGCAACATCGATCTCGGCCTGAAGTATCGCTACTTCCAGACCGGCAAGCTGAACTTCTCGGAAGATCCGATTGCGATCGGTGGCAATCCGAATACGGTCCTGGTCGGCCAGAGCACGGTGGTCCAGACCACCAACGCGGTGCTGTTCCCCGACTTCGAACAGAAGTTCCGCTCGCACAGCCTGCTGGCGAGCCTGATCTTCAACTTCGGTGGCGAAGAGGCCCTTCCGCCTCCCCCGCCGCCGCCCCCGCCTCCGCCGCCTCCGCCGCCGCCCCCGGCGACGCAGACCTGCGCTGACGGTTCGGTGATCCTGGCGTCGGACATGTGCCCGCCGCCGCCGCCCCCGCCGCCGCCGATGGCGGAACCAGAGCGCGGTTAAGCTCTGATCGACGACAAATGAATGGCCGGCCATCGCAAGATGGTCGGCCATTTTTTCATGCGATGATCGTCGCGGCTCGCAAATGAGGGCGCCGGAGGGGGAACTTCCAGCGCCCTCATCCGCCCCCTCGCCCACCCGCTAACAGCGGGCCGGCGCGCCCTAGCTTCGAAGCTCGGGCAGGAAGCTGTTGTCAGCGAGATCGCTGAACTTGGTGATCCGGCTGTCGAACTTCATCTTGACCTTGCCGGTTGCGCCGTGGCGCTGCTTCGCAATAAGCAATTCGGCGGTGCCATAGACCCGCTCCATGTCGCGCTGCCACTGCTCATAAGCTTCGAAGATCTTGGCATCATCGCCATCCATCGGCCGTTTGGGTTCGCGCGAGGCAACATAATAGTCTTCTCGGTAAATGAACATCACGATGTCGGCGTCCTGCTCGATCGAGCCCGATTCGCGAAGATCGGACAATTGCGGGCGCTTGTCCTCGCGCTGCTCGACGGCGCGGGACAGCTGCGACAGGGCAAGCACCGGAACGTCGAGTTCCTTGGCTAATTGTTTCAGTCCGCGGCTGATCTCCGAAATTTCCTGGACCCGATTGTCGCTCGACCCCTTGCCCGAGCCCTGCAGCAGCTGGAGGTAATCGATCACCACCATGCCGATCCCCTTCTGGCGCTTCAATCGGCGCGCTCGGGTGCGCAGCGCAGCGATGGTCAGGCCGGGGGTGTCGTCGATATACAATGGCAGGGTCTGGAGATCGGCCGCGGCACGCGCCAGCTGGCGGAATTCCTGCTGACTGATCTTGCCCATGCGCAGATTCTCGCTGCTGATCCCCGATTCTTCGGACAGGATGCGGGTGGCGAGCTGGTCGGCCGACATTTCGAGGCTGAAGATGGCAACCGGCGCACCGGCCGATTTGGCGGGATCGATCCCGTCTTCCACGTCGCGGGTGAAGCGTTGCGCAGCGGCAAAGGCCATGTTGGTGGCGAGCGAGGATTTGCCCATGCCCGGACGCCCGGCGAGGATCAGCAAATCGGAGCGGTGGAGCCCGCCGATCTTGCTATTGATCCCGTCGAGCCCGGTGGTGACGCCTGACAGATGCCCGCCCGAGTTGAGCGCACGCTCGGCCTGTTCGATAGCCAGCTTGGTCGCCTCGCCGAAGCTCTTGACCTTGCCCTCGCCGCCGCCCTGCTCGGCGACTCGATACAGCTCGCCCTCAGCGCGTTCGATCTGCGACAGCGGCGCGACCTCTTCCGACGTGTCGAGCGCGCCTTCGACCATGTCGCGGCCGACCGCGACAAGCGAGCGTAGCAAGGCGAGGTCGTAGATCTGCTGGGCGAAATCGCGCGCGCCGATGATCGCCGCGCCCGAACCGGTCAGCTGGGCGAGGTAAGCCGGCCCGCCGACTTCCTTCATCGCGTCGTCAGCCTCGAACATCGGGCGCAACGTGACCGGATTGGCGACCATGTTCTTGTCGCTCATGCGCAGGATCGAATCGTAAATGCGGCCGTGGAGCGGCTCGAAGAAATGATCCGAGCGGAGCTTCAGCTGGACGTCCTCGACCAGCCGGTTGTCGATCATCAGCGCGCCCAGCAGCGCCGCTTCCGCCTCGATATTCTGGGGCAGTGCGGGGGTGACGGGCGCTTCGGCGGGTTCGTTGAGTCGGAGGATTTCGGCCATTCGGAGACCCTACAGCAAAAACCGCGGTTGCGAGCATCCGCCCGAAATTTTCGGTGGATGTGGCTGTGGATAAGCATCGGCATTGCGCCCCGCCCGTCGCACCAGCTAGCGAGTGAGCCATGAGCATTCTTTCCGATCGCTGGATTCGGCAGCAAGCCCTTGACCAGCAAATGATCGATCCGTTCGTCGAGGCCCAGCGCCGCGACGGGTGCATCAGTTATGGACTGTCATCCTATGGCTATGATGCGCGAGTGGCGGACGAATTCAAGATTTTCACCAACGTCGATTCGGCGATCGTCGATCCCAAGAATTTCGACTCCAACAGCTTCGTCGATCGCAAGACCGACTGCTGCATCATTCCGCCCAACAGTTTCGCGCTGGCGCGGACGGTCGAATATTTCCGGGTGCCCGAGGATGTGCTGGTGATTTGCCTCGGCAAATCGACCTATGCGCGATGCGGGATCATCGTCAACGTCACCCCGCTCGAGCCCGGCTGGGAGGGGCATGTCACGCTCGAGTTCAGCAATACCACCCCGCTTCCGGCCAAGATCTACGCCAATGAAGGCGCATGCCAATTCCTCTTCCTCAAGGGCAATGAGCGGTGCGAGACGAGCTATAAGGACCGTGCCGGCAAATATATGGGGCAGCGCGGAGTGACGTTGCCCAAGCTGTGACTCGCCACGACGCCCAGGCGCTTGATGCCACCGATCCGCTGGCGGCAATGCGCGAACGCTTCGCATTGCCTGAAGGCGTAATCTATCTCGACGGCAATTCGCTTGGTGCCTTGCCCCGGGCGACCGGCAAGGCGGTGGCCGACGTGGTCGATCGGCAATGGGGCGAAGATCTGATCACCAGCTGGAACAAGCATGGCTGGATCGACGCGCCGGCGACCGTCGCCGCCAAACTCGCGCGCCTGATTGGGGCGGCGGCGGACGAAGTCTTGGTGTGCGATTCGACTTCGATCAACCTGTTCAAATTGCTCGCCGCGGCCCTCGCCGCCTCGCCCGGGCGGACGGTGATCCTGTCCGAGCGCGGCAATTTCCCGACCGATCTGTACATCGCCGAGGGAGTAACGCGGATGCTTCCCGGGGTCGAGGTTCGAGCCGTCGACCGGGCCGAGATTGCAGCCTCGCTCGACGACCAGGTCGCGGTGCTGATGCTGACCCATGTCGATTACCGGAGCGGGGAGCGGCACAACATGGCCGCGCTGTCCGCCGCCGCGCGCGCTGCGGGCGCGCTCAGCCTGTGGGATTTGTCGCACAGCGCCGGAGCGCTCGACCTTTCGCTCAGCGCGAGCGGGGCCGATCTGGCGGTTGGCTGCGGCTATAAATATCTAAACGGCGGGCCCGGCGCGCCCGCCTTCCTCTATGTCGCCGCACAGCTTCAGGACCGGCTTCAATCGCCACTGACCGGATGGATGGGGCATGATGCTCCATTCGCATTCGATGGCGATTATCGCCCCGCGCCGGGGATTGCGCGGTTCCTGGCGGGGACCCCGCCGATCATTGCCGTCATCGCACTCGCCGCCGGCCTGTCCAGCTTCGACGGCGTAACGATGCGCGAGATCGAAGCGAAAGCGGCCTCGCTGACCGATTTTTTCATTACCTGCGTCGAAGCGCGCTGCCCGTCGGTCGTACTCGTCTCGCCTCGCGACGCAAAGGAGCGCGGGAGCCATATCAGCTTCCGCCATCCGCAAGCCTATGCGGTGATGCAAGCGCTGATCGAGCGCAAGGTGATCGGCGACGTGCGCATGCCCAATTTGATCCGCTTCGGCTTCGCCCCGCTGTACAATCGCCACGAGGATGCCTTCCGCGCGGCCACTGTGCTGGGCGAGATCCTCGACGGCAATCTGTGGAACGATCCGCGCTACCGCCAGCAGTCGAAGGTCATCTGACCAAGGCTCAGTCGCTCTGATCGTCGAGCTCGGCGCCCGGGCCATTCTTCTGCAGCGAATTCGATCGCGCTCTTCGCCGAGGCTAGGCGGGCGCCAAGCGAGAATCGATTGCCTGATCAGCGTTGCGTGGGATCGCCCGCCAATTGCCCGCTGCCCTCGCGGATAAGATCGTACCAGTCGGCCAGTGCGCCGGCGAACCCGGTCACCAATTTGGCCAGCATCTCGTCGTTGACTGTCCCGTCGGCGGCCAATTTCTCGTCATCAAGCAGGCCCCAATAGGCTTCGGGCTGCTGCATTACCGGCATGTCGAGGAACACGCAGCTCTGGCGCAGATGGTGGTTCGATCCGAATCCGCCGGTCATCCCGGGCGAGCCTGAAAACACCGCCGCGGGCTTTTTCGTGAAGATGCTCTGGCCGTAAGGCCGCGATCCGACATCAAGCGCGTTCTTGAGCGCGCCGGTCATCGAGCGATTATATTCGGGACTGCCGAACAAGATCCCGTCAACCAGGCGGACCGAATCGCGAAACGCGGTCCACGCCGGCGTGTCGCTGCCATCCAAATCCGGATCGTAGAGCGGCAGGTCGAGGCTGGGGGTGATGAATGCGAGTCGATCGTTCGATGCTGCGATGATCGCGAGGCCGAGGCGACCGTGAAAACTGTCCTTGCGAAGCGAGCCGTTGAGGAAGGCGATCCTGTGTCTGGTCATGGTGGATCAATCGCTGGCGACGCGGTCCGTTCCGCGAAAGGCGGCAACGGCCAAGAGGAGCAAGATCGGGGTCATGAAGTAGCGGTGGCGGGCGGCGAATTCGAACCATATGCCGAACACCAGCACCTGAAGCCACAGTGCGAGCATCATGTGGAACAGGACAGTGCGGCGGGCCTTGACCGCGCCCGCGATAGCGGCGGCGAGGAGCAGGAAGGTCGCCAACTGCGGGATCCACATAAGACGCAGGATCAAGGACTTATGGGCGATTGGTTGCATCACGAGCAACTGACCGAGGGGATGCTCGCTGGTGGCGAAGGCGAGCGGAATCTTGGCGAGGCAATGGGTGACATAGCGACCCGGATCGGCGACGATTATCCGCCACGCTTCCGCGCCCAACGCCGCCGCCGCGCGAAGCTCGCCGCCGACGAGCAGCGCGTCGGGCGGGCGGACCCAAGAGCCATGCCCAAGGGGGGTGGCACCGATCCATAGCCCAAGCGGCCCGGCAGTGGTGAACAGGATGAAGCGATCAAACAGCAAATAATTGCGGACCCACCACGGCAGCATCACCAGCGCGGTGACCGCGGCGGCCATCGCCATCCGCCGCGCCCAGCTGCGCCAGTCGGGAAATCTGGGACGCAGCGCGAGACCGAGTAGCGGCGCGACCGCGGCGAGCGCGGGCTGGACGAGGACCAACGCGCCGGTGGCGAGGCCAAAGCCGATCGTGCCCTTGGTCGAGCCGCGCGCCGAGCCGAACAAGGCAAGGATCGCGGCGAGCATCAGCAAGGCGACCAGCCCCTCCTTGTAAGCCAAAGGCGACAGGAAGATGTTGGTCGGCCAGGCGAAGTAGATGAACCCCGCCAAGCGTCCGAGCGTCGCGTCGCCCGCTTGCTTGCCGATGCGTGCAATGAGCAGCGACGCGGCGGCGTCGATCGCGGTGTTGAACATTACGTAGGTCGCGGCACCCAACGGGAGGATCATGCCGACCCCGGCGAGCAGCAACGGATAGCCTGGTGGGTAGAATGCGCGCAGGTTCGGAAGCTCGAGGATCTCGTCGCTGACCAGCCCGCGCCCGGCGAGCAGATTGCGGGCGAGCGATTGATAGACGAACGGGTCGCCGAGCGGCACGCGGTCCCCGGCCAGCCACAAAGCGAAAGCACGACCGGCAAGCGAGCCGCCGACGAGCAGGATGGCCCACCACGCCGCGCCGATTTTGTGGTCCGCCCCCCCCGCCAGCATCAGCGGCGTTTGCCTTGATGGCGGATATTGGCAGGGCGACCACGGCCCGGACCCCGGGGCAAGGTGCGATCCCGGCGCGGGCCCGAGCGACGCGGGCCGGCGAATGACCCTTCGGCCAGCTCGAAGCGAAGCGCGCCCGATGCCGGATTGGCTTCGGCCAGCTTCAAGTCGATCATCTGGCCCTGGCGATAGGTCTCGCCGCTTACCTCCCCGATCAAGGCACGCGCCGCTTCGTCGAAACGGAAATATTCATTGCCGAGGATCGACGCCGGGACCAGCCCGTCCCCGCCGAGGTCGAGCACGGTGGCGAAGAAGCCGAACGACTGAACCCCGGTGATGCGGCATTTAAGGATTTGCCCGACGCGGTCGGCGAGAAAGGCGGCGACATAGCGATCGACGGTCTCGCGCTCGGCCTCCATCGCGCGGCGCTCGAGCATCGAGATTTTCTCGCCAATCTCGACGAACCGCGCCGCCTTGTCGGGCGACAGCGCGCCATCGCCCAGCCCGTAGGAGCGGACCAGCGAACGGTGGACGATAAGGTCGGCATAGCGGCGGATCGGCGAGGTGAAATGGGCGTAGCTGGCGAGGCTCAAGCCGAAATGGCCGAGCGGATCGGGGGCGTAGCGCGCCTGCATCTGGGTTCGCAGCACCTGCTCCATGATCTCCGGCCTCGAAGGATGATCGGGGCCAAGCCGCTCGATGATCCGGTTGAAGATGGCGGGCTTTATGACCTGGCCGAGCGCGAACTCCTGATCAAACGTGGCGAGATAATCCTTCAATGCCACCAGCTTTTCGCGGCTTGGGGCTTCGTGGTCGCGGTACATCACCGGCGCCTTTTTCTTCTCGAGCGCCTTGGCCGCGGCGACATTGGCGGCGATCATAAAATCTTCAACCAATCGGTGCGCGTCGAGCCGCTCGCGTGGCGCGACCGAGAGGATGCGGCCCTTCTCGTCGAGCACCACGCGGCGCTCGGGCAGGTCGAGTTCGAGCGGCTCACGCTTGGTCCGCGCGGCGAGCAGCGCCTTCCAGCACGCCCACAGCGGCTTGAGCGCGGTCTCGACCAGTTCCGCCGGGACCGAACCTTCGAGCGGCGGCATCGAGCAAGGCGATGAAGCATTTTCAAGGACTTGCTCCCCCGCAGCATCGATCGCCGCCTGTGCATTCTCATATGCAATGTTTGCGGCTACGCAAATCTTTGCTCGAGTGAATGTCCAGCTTTTGAGCGCCCCATCCTGGCCGACGTGGAGGTGGCAGGCGAGCGCAGCGCGGACCTTGCCTTCCTTCAATGAGCAGATGTCCGACGACAATTCGTGGGGCAGCATCGGCACCACGCGGTCGGGGAAATAGACGCTGTTGCCGCGCGCCAAAGCCTCGCGGTCGAGCTCGCTTCCCTCGCGGACGTAGAAACTGACATCGGCGATGGCGACGATCGCGTCCCACCCGTCGCCGTCGTCGCGCGGGGCGGCCCAGATCGCATCGTCATGGTCGCGGGCATCCTCAGGATCGATCGCGACGATCGGGAGGTGGGTCAGATCCTCGCGGTCGCCGAGCGCGAGCTTCGCGACCTCGTGCGCCTCGTCGATCGCTTCCCGACGGAATTCATCGCTCAGCCCATGCTTGTGGATCGCGATCATCGAGAAACTGCGCGCCGCAAA
>JAJAZM010000184.1 GCA_026785645.1 Sphingomonas bacterium
GTGCAGGGCGATCCCGATACGTCTGGCGGTCCGAAGCACTGCGAAACGCCGGTGCTGCCGCTATAGCCTTCGCCAAAGCCGAAGAAGCCGACGAGCGAATTGTCGAACTTGTACCAACGCCCTCCGCCGGTCACGGTCACCTGCGGCGTGATGTCGAACGAAAGCTCGCCGAAGGCGGCATAGTCGCGATCGACGCGCAACTGCTTGGTCAGCCAGACGTCGCCCGTACCGGGAACCAGGAGCGCGTCGGCAAGGCCAGGAATGATGTAATTCTGCTCGATATTATGTTCCTGGCGCTGGTAGAAAAGGCCGGCCACCAGTCGCAGCCGCTTGTCCGCAGGCGAGGTAAAGCGCAACTCGTGCGACACCTTCTTGAAGCTGTCGTCGGCCTGGATCAGTTGGTTCGGAACGATCGGGTCGCCGGCATTGTCGTACCAATAGGCGCCATAGCCAGCCAGTTCGTTGTAGAAATAGGCGTAGTCGGAATAGTCGAGCTCCGAATCGACCTGGCGGCGCATGTATGAGCCGGCGTAGGTCACATCGAAATTGGCGATCTTGCCTTCGACAGTCAGCGCTGCCTGGATCCACTTGTCTTTCAGCCTCTCCGGGTTGAACTGCATAGTTTCATAGTGGCCCAGCCCGCGCTCCTCGGCGAAGGAACCGTTGGCCTTCTGCACCTGGCCGATGACTTGCGGGGTGATGGTCCAATTGTCGTTGAGATCGATCTTGAGTGCCGCGCGGGCACCATAGGTATCGACATCGTTATAGTCATCGTTGGCAAGGTTCGCGTTATCGAGGGTCAGGGTATTGCCGGTTGGCCCATCCGAACCAATTTCAGTCATGACTCGCTGACCGCGGATATTGTCGATGTAGCCCGCGTCATGCCGGTACCAGCCGACGATGCGCGCTGCCATGTTGGTGGAAATGGGCAGGTTGACGAAGCCTTCGCCGGTATAGCCCCAGTCGCCGTGAGCGACCTTGTTGAGCTCCAAGTTCACCGCGCCATAAGTGCCGTTAAGATCGGGCTTGTTGGTGATGATCCGGATGGTACCGGCCTGGCTCGATGCGCCGTACAGGGTGCCCTGCGGGCCAGCGAGAGCCTCGATCCGCGCAATGTCGAAAATATGGACGTCGAGAGCGCCGGTGATCGTCGTAATCGGCTGCTCGTCGAGATAGGTACCCACGCTTGGCAAGGAAGCGGAGTGGTTGGCATTGTCGCCGCTGGCGACGCCGCGGAAATAGACGTTGTTGGTGCCGGGCCCGTCGGCGCTGCCGCCGCCGCCGCCGGACTTGGAGGACAGGGACGGAACCAGCCGGGCATAATCCTCAAAGGAATCGATTTGCAGGTCGTCCAGGGTTTTGGCTGTGATTGCGGTGATCGCGATCGGCACGTCCTGGAGATTTTCGCTGCGCTTTGTTGCGGTGACGACGATCACGTCGTCATCGACGGCCGGGGTTGCCGCTGGAGCGGTTGCCGGATCGACCGGCGGTGGCGCGGCCTCCTGCGCCAGCGCGGGCGCGGCCATCGCGGTCGACGCGAGGAGTCCGAAACCGAGCTGCTTCCAGCTCGAAGCGCCACCAAAGTTGATCATCTGAATTCCCCCCTTTTGCCCAAGCGGAGAATGTTTCGCATTCGTTACAGGGTCAAATCAATTCACTTGCAGCTTAAGCGACAGCGGTCGTTAATCGCGCCACTGTTCCCAATTTGCACCAAGTGCCGCCTTGAGCGGACCGAGCCAAGGGTCGAACACCCGATATTGCTCGAGGCCGTCGCGGCTGATCGGGCGACGCACCTGCTCCGAGCTTGCAGTGCGCACCGCGCGCTTATTCTCGTGGAAGGCGAGACAGGCGGGATCGAACGGCAGGCCGAGATGGTCGAGCAGGCGGCGCACCTCGCCTTCGGGATCGTCGACCAGCGCCTCATGGATCACGCGGTGGACAAGTCCCGGCTGGACAACGTCGAAATGGCGCATAAGCGTGACGTAATCGGCATAATAAGCGCCAATGTCGGCGAGGTCGTAGGTAAACCCTTGGCCGCGCGCGAAATGCTGTTTGAAGTTGGAAAAGCCGCACGCGAGCGGGTGGCGGCGGGCGTCGATGATTTTCGCGTTCGGCAGGATCAGCCGGATCAGCCCGACATGCGCCCAATTGTTGGGCAATTTATCGATGAACAGCGGCCGGTCGGTGAACCGCTGGATGCGAGTCGACGCAAGATATTCCTCGCCCAGCGCGGTCAGCTCCGACGCGCCGAGATCGGCGAGGCATTCGGGGTAGCGGGTTATTTCGTTGCTCGACTTCCGCCCGCCCAGCCGGCGCGCGATTGCGGGAATATCGGGTAGCTCGCTGGTGCCTTCGATCGCCGGATGGCTGGCAAGGATTTGCTCGATCAGCGTCGATCCGGCGCGCGGCAGGCCGACGATGAAAATCGGGTCGGGCGCGGGACAACCTTGCCCGTCGTGCGCGCTGAACAGTTCGGGGGTGAAGAAGGTGATCGACCGCTCGACATGGCGGCGGATGTCGGCGGCGTCGTAGGCGAGGCTTTCGCGGCGCAGATGGTTGGCGGTGGTGTATTTATTAAAGCTCGCCTCCGCTTCGCCGCGATCCTCGAGCGCCTTGCCGAGCGCGAAGTGAAGGTGGAAGCGGTCGTCGTCGGCAAGCCCGGGGTCCTCGAGCGCCGCCTCCATCGCCGCAATATCGGCATCGTCGAAGCGGATCGTCTTCAAATTGGCGAGGCTCCACCACACTTCGCCGAGGGTCGGGCGGATCGCAATCGCGCGGCGATAGGCGGCAACGCTCTCCTCCTGCTCGCCGACGGTCTTCAAGATGTGGCCGTAGCTCATCCACAATTTGGGCTCGTCGGGCCGCGCATCGAGCAGCAGGCGGTACAGTCCGAGCGCCTCGTCATGCCCGCCGATCCGCCCCAGAGCGGCGGCCTTCAGGCTGGTGTGACCGAGGTTGGTGGATCCGGCACGCTCGATCGCCTCAAGCTCCGCAATCGCTTCGGACGGCTTGTTCTGCTTGTAGAGGATGGTTGCAAGATTGGCGCGTGCGGCAGTGAAATCGGGTGTCAGTTCGAGCGCGCGGCGAAGCAGATTCTCCGAATCGACCAGCCGCCCGACGCGCGCAGCAAGCTCGGCCATCATGCGGATTGCGGCGACGTCGGTCGGACGGCGCTTGAGATACGGGCGGAGCAGGGCTTCGGCGGTCGGCAGATCGTTGGTCGCAAGCGCTTGCCCGGCGCGGAGAAGATCAGGATCGCGCGCCGACGCCGCCATGACTTTGGCGAAATTGACCTTGTCGCTCTGCGGGCGGTCGGTCACCTGGTCTCAGACGTTGAACTTGAAGTGGAGGACGTCGCCGTCTTTCACGACATATTCCTTGCCTTCCTGGCGCAATTTCCCTGCGTCGCGGGCGCCGGCCTCGCCGTTCAGCGCGATATAGTCGTCAAAAGCGATGGTTTCACCGCGGATGAAGCCGCGTTCGAAATCGGTGTGGATCTCGCCCGCCGCCTGCGGGGCCTTCGATCCTTTCGAGACGGTCCAGGCGCGCGCTTCCTTGGGGCCGACGGTGAAGAAGGTGATCAGGTGGAGCAGATCGTAGCCGGCGCGGATGACCCGCGCGAGGCCGGTTTCGTGGAGGCCCATCTCCTCGAGGAAGGCGAGCCGTTCGTCCATTTCCATGCCGACCAATTCGCTTTCGATCGCGGCCGAGACGACCACCGCATTGGCGCCCTCGGCTTTGGCCTTGTCGAACACCGAAGCCGACATCGCATTGCCGTTCGCCGCATCACCCTCGGCGACGTTGCAGACGTAGAGCACCGGCTTGGCGGTGATCAGTTGGGCTTGGGCAAAGTGGCGCTGCTCTTCCTCGTCCTTGGGGACGGTCAGGCGGGCGGGCTTGCCTTCGCGCAGCAAGTCGAGCGCCTGGCCGAGCACGCTCGCGGCAATCTTGGCTTCCTTGTCGCCCTGCGTGCCCTTCTTTTGCAACGCGGGGACTCGCTTCTCGAGGCTTTCGAGGTCGGACAGCAGCAGCTCGGTTTCGACCACCTCGGCGTCGGCGATCGGATCGATCTTGTTGGCGACATGCTGGATGTCGTCATTCTCGAAGCAGCGAAGCACATGAACGATCGCGTCGACTTCGCGGATGTTGCCGAGGAACTGGTTGCCGAGCCCCTCGCCCTGGCTGGCGCCCTTCACCAGCCCGGCGATATCGACGAACGCCAGCTGGGTCGGGATGATCTTGGCTGATCCGGCGATCGCGGCGAGCTGGTCGAGCCGCGGGTCGGGGACCGCGACTTGGCCGACGTTGGGCTCGATCGTGCAGAATGGATAATTGGCTGCCTGCGCCGCCTGAGTCTCGGTCAGCGCATTGAACAGGGTCGACTTGCCGACATTGGGCAGGCCGACGATACCGCATTTGAAGCCCATGAGCCTAGGTTCCGATGATGTTTGGGATTTGCCTGCCCGATAGGAAAGTGCGAGCCTGATGGCCAGCACTGATTGGGGGATGGGCATGCGGCATATGGCTGGATTGATCGCTGGCGCGGCGGCGATGATCGCTTCGCCGGTAAGTGCGGCTGTGCCGTCCAAGGCGCGCGTGACGGCGCTGTCGGGTGAGGCGATGCGCTCGACCGGGGCCAAGGGGCTGGCGATTGCGCTGATCGATAATGGCCGGGTGGTGTCGGTCCAGGCGTTCGGCGCGCGCAATGCCAAGGGCGATCCGCTGACCCCCGACACGGTGATGTATGGGGCGTCGCTGACCAAGGCATTGTTCGGTTACTATGCGCTGATGCTGGTCGACGAGGGCAAGCTCAGGCTCGATCGGCCGGTGGCGGCGATGTTGCCCAGGCCGCTGCCCGACTATGGCAATCTCGACGACTACGGCAATTGGGGCGACCTTGCGAGCGACGAGCGGTGGAAGCGGATCACCGCGCGCCATATCCTGACCCACGCCACCGGCTTCGCCAACTTCGCCTTCATCGAGCCCGATGGGAAGCTCAAATTCCACTTCGATCCCGGCGCCCGCTACGCTTATTCGGGGGAGGGGATCATCCTGCTCCAGTTTGCGCTGGAGAAAGGGTTGGGGATCAATGTCGGGGCGGATGTGCAGCGGCGCATTTTCACCCCGCTCGGCATGACCAATACTAGCTTGATGTGGCGACCAGATTTCGCTCGAAATTTGGCCGATGGCTGGGAGGCCGACGGCAAGGTCGAGCCCCATGACGAGCGCAGCCGCGTCCGCGCGGCGGGATCGATGGATACCAGCATCAGCGACATGGCAAAGTTCGCCGCAGCCATGGTGCGCGGGTGGCGGCTGAAGCCGGCGACCCGCAAAGCCTATGCCGCGCCGCAGCTGGCAATCACCTCGCGCCAGCAATTCCCGACATTGCTTCCCGAAGCCCTGCCAAAGGATCGCTGGCCGGGGCTTGCTGCAGGATTGGGGGTGATCAGCTTCACCGGGCCGCAGGGGCGCGGGCTGGTGAAGGGCGGGCATAATGACAGCACCGCCAACATGATGGTCTGTATCATGGCGAAGCGGCGCTGCGTGGTAATCCTGTCCAATGACGTGCGCGCCGAAGCGGCCTTCCCAACGCTGGTGGATAGCTTGCTCGGGCCGACCGGCTTCGTCTGGCAATGGGAATATCCGCCGTCGCAGTGAGGCGCTGCTCGGCGCAAGCCGATCCGAAACGGACCCAGTCGCAAGCTGCTTCTAACCCAGCGTCGCTATCGATGATGGCCGATGACCCTGCACCGCTTCCTTGCCCCGGCCATGCTTGGGTCATGCTATTTCGCGGCTGCCCGGCTCGCGGTGGGGTTGACGCGATTCGACGGAGGGGTGGCCTTCCTGTGGCTGGCGACATCGATCCTCGCCACCGACTTGATGGTGCGGCCGCGAAGCCAATGGCTCACCTCAATCATCCCGTGCGCGGTCGCCAGTACCTTGGTCACCGGCTGGTGGGGGCTGGGCTGGGCAATGGCGCTGCCGTTCACCGCGATCAACATGACCGAAGCGGTGCTCGCGGCGTGGCTGTTCCGCAAGTTCACCGATCCGCGGCGTCCACTCGGGTCGCTCGACTGGCTGATTCATCTGGTCGCGTCGGTCGGCTTGGCAGCCCCGCTGGTCGCGGGATTGCTGGCAGCGGGGGCGGTGTGGTGGATCGGGATGCCGCCGGTCACGACCTTCGTTAACTTTGCCACCGGCCATGCGCTCGGCAATCTTGCCTTTACACCGATCGCCTTGCTCCTCACGCGCCGGAACCGCCAATCGCTGGTCAAGGAAATTCGTCGGCGCGACCTGGTGGAAACCGTCGCTTTGCTGATGCTGTTCATCACCATCATCGGCTGGGTGTTCGGCCAGCAACGCCTGCCCTTGCTGTTCCTGCCGACGCTGCCGATGATCCTGATTGCCTTTCGCATCGGTCGGGGCGGGGTGGCGCTATCGATCGCGATGTTGGCACTGATCGGCGGGCTCGCTACCGCCAGCAGCCTCGGGCCGATCCAGTTGGTCGTGGCGTCGTACGGCCAGCAAATGCAGTTCTTCCAATTCTATCTCGCCGCCACCGTGCTGACGTTGCTGCCCATCACCGCCAACCTCGAGAATCGCTCGCGGCTGCACCGCAAGTTGCGCGAGAGCGAGGAGGGCTATCGGTTGATCGCCGACTATTCGAGCGACCTTATTTTCAGCCTCAGGATCGACGGTACGATTCGCTATGTTTCACCATCCTGCCGGCAGATCGGCTTTGAGCCAAACCAGCTGATCGGGCGCAACTGCTCGTCGCTGATCGCCCCAGAGTATCTGGCCGAGGCAGCGGCGTCGCATTTGCTCTCGTTAAAGATGGCCGGGGCAACCAACCGCTTCGAGTATATTGCGGTGACCGCCACGGGCGAACGACGCTGGCACGAAACGCATGCGCGGCTGATTGTTGACGAGGATGGTAATCCCGATGGCATATTGAGCATCGTCCGCGACATTCATGCGCAAAAGCAGGTTGAGCAGAAGCTAACTGAGGCAGCGATGGTCGATTCGTTGACCGGGCTCGACAATCGGATAGCATATCGCGCGGCGATCGAGCGGCGCCAGCCGGGCGTCGGTGCTGTTGGATCTTGCGTCGCAGTGCTCGACATCGATCATTTCAAGCTGGTCAACGACCAATATGGCCATGACGCGGGCGACATCGTGCTTCGCGGTTTTGCCGAAGTGGCGCAGCGCATCGTCCGCGATGGTGATGTAGTAGCGCGGATCGGCGGCGAGGAATTCGCTCTCTACTTCCCCGATACGGCGCTTCCGCAGGCGCTTGCGGTGTGCGACCGGCTGCGGTCAGAGCTGGGAGCGACCATCTTCCGCGACGGGACATCGGCGATCACCGTGACCGTCAGCGGCGGGGTCGCCGAGCTAGGGCCAGAAGGGCTCGACCGCGCCCTCAAGATCGCCGACATGGCGCTATATCGGGCCAAGCAAGCGGGGCGCAATCAACTCGCGCTGGCCGCCTGAGCGGCGGAGACCAGAAAGTGATCAGGCGAAGTTGAAGCTGATGCTTAGCCGCTCGGCTTTCGCGGTGCCGGGCAGGACCTCGTGGCGAAGGAAGCTTTCCCAAAGCAAAAGCATTCCCGGCCGCGGGTTGATCGTCACGAACGATTGCAACGGTTCGGGGGCGTCGTCGCGGCGCTGGGGGGCGGCCATCATCAGTCCCAGTCGAGGATCCTCGAACCGGATCGCGCCCGAGCCCGGCGGCGCTTCGACGTAAAAGGTGCCCGAAAGGATGCTGTGGGGGTGGATGTGCCCGCTGTGGTGGCCGCTGCCCTTGAGCAGATTGACCCACAAGCTGTCGAGCTTGGGCTTATGGTTCCATGCCAGATCCGTGGCGAACGCGGAGGCGTGACGGGTGAGCAGGCGCTTGAGGTCGCCGAATGCCGGGTCGCGAACCGGCAGATCGTCTAGCGAGGCGTAGCTGGTGTAGCCCTTGTAGCCATGGTCGCGGCTCCACCCGATCCCGGCGCGGTCGTCGGCGGCGAGGCTGCGGATCGAATGCGCGAGCTCGTCGAGCAGCGCGCCATCGGCGATGTCGGCCTCATACAGGTTGGTCACGAACAGGGAGCGGGTTGCCATCAGCAGCGCATAGCGGCGAGAGCGATGCGGAGAAAGCATTGCGTCGTCGCGCGAGTTGGGCTTGAATCGCCAAGGGGCATTCGGACGGGGGCGAAGTCGATGGGCAAGGATGCGACGTTTCGGTTCGAATCGCGCGATTCGCTATTTCCAATTTATTTGTGGCGCTTTCGGATCGACGATCATGTGGCGCTCAATCGGGCGCTGCTAAAGGAAATCGCCAAGCGCCGGACGAACGAGCCGGGGCTGGACAATCGCGCCACTCGCTACGGCTGGCAATCCGAGCGCGACCTGTTTCGCCGGCGCGAACCCGCGCACCAGAAACTGGCACTGGCAGTCAATCGGATCATCGGCCAGGCGATCGAAGAGCTGTGGCCGCCCGGGGCGCTGACCGATACGGCGCTGATCGCCAATGGCTGGGTCAACATTAACCCGCCGGGCGGTTATAATGCGCCGCACATCCACCCTGATACGCTCATCTCGGGGACCTATTATGTGTCGGTTCCGGCGGTCGGCGCCAATCCCGTCGGGGGAGCGATCGAATTCAACGTTCCCCATCCGACGCTCAAGATGTCGAATGTGGTGGTCACGCCGATGCTTGCCGAACGGGTGCGGGTGATGCCCGAGCCGGGGCTGGTGCTGCTGTTTCCGGGCACGCTGTCGCATTGGGTCCATCCCAATGACAGCGACGGCGACCGGGTCAGCATTTCGTTCAACGCCGTCATCCGCCCGAAAGTCGACGCGCGCCGCTAATCGGCGAGGCGCAGCGCGACGTCGCTCATGAAGCGCGCGTCATCGCCCGCCGCGAGCCAGTCGGCTTCCGCCGCGATCGCACCAAGCAGGTCGCTCAGATCGTCCATCTCGCTCTTGGCATAATTGCCGAGCACCCAGCGGACGACCCGGTCCTTGTGACCGGGATGGCCGATCCCGATCCGCACGCGGCGGAAATCGGGGCCAAGGCTGGCGTCGATCGAGCGCAGGCCGTTGTGGCCAGCAGTGCTTCCGCCGGTCTTCACCTTGACCTTGAACGGCAACAGATCGAGCTCGTCGTGGAAGGCGGTCAGCGCGCCTGGCTCAAGCCGGTAGAAGCGAAGCGCCTGCTGCACCGCGTCGCCGCTGTCGTTCATGAAGGTCTGCGGCTTCATCAGCAGCACGCGCTTGCCGCCGATCGCGCCTTCGCTGATCAGGCTGCGGAATTTCTTGGTCCACGGGCCGAACCCATGCATGTCGGCCAGCACGTCGGCGATGATGAAGCCGACGTTGTGGCGGTGGAGCGCATATTGAGTGCCCGGATTGCCGAGACCTGCCCAGATTTGCATGAAGCGTCCTTGAAAGAAGCGCGTCCTTCAAACAAAAACGCCCACCCCGCAAGCGGGATGGGCGCGGTTGTTGCGTGGCGATGGAAGCGGAAGGCTTAGCCTTCGCTGCCACCCTCGTCGGCGTTGCCGCCGTCGGCCTCGCCATCTTCGTCACCGACGGTCGGGACATCGCCGGCTTCGGTCGAGCTATCGCTTTCTTCCGACTTCATCGCCGACGGGGCGACGAGAGTGCAGATGGTGAAGTCGCGATCCTCGATCGTCGATTTGGCGCCCTTGGGCAGCTTGACCTGGCTGATGTGCACCGAATCGCCGATGTCGAGGCCGGTCAGATCGATGTGGATCTCGCCCGGAATCTCGGCCGCGTCGCAGGTCAGCTCGAGCTCGTGACGGACGATGTTGAGCACGCCGCCACGCTTCAGGCCCGGCGAGGCTTCTTCATTGTCGAACCGCACCGGCACACCGACGGTGACCGTGCTATGCTCGCCGATGCGCAGGAAATCGACATGGATCGGCCGGCTCGACACCGGATGGAATTGCACGTCCTTGGGGAGCGTGCGGTGGCTCTTGCCGCCGGCGTCGACCATCACGACGCTGTTCATGAAATGGCCGGTCGACAGCATCTTGGCGAGGCTCTTCTCGTCAACATGCACCGACAGCGGGGTCTTCTTGTCGCCGTAAATCACGGCAGGCACCCGTCCACTGCGACGCAGTTCACGGGAGGCTCCCTTGCCAGCCCGTTCGCGTTGCTCGGCGGGCAGCGTTAGCTGTTCGCTCATTGTGTTATTCCTTCGTAGCTTTCGTTGAGGGCCTGATTCACGCCCTCGGTGCAAGCGCTGCGCGCTTTACCTCGAACGATCAGGACCCTGATGCCCCGCCACGCCTCCAGGGATGACCATGGGTGGGCAAGCGCGCGCCTATAGGGAATCGGGCTCGCGCTGGCAAGTTTGGGCAATCCCTAATGGATGCGGGTTGCGGTCAAGCCGTGGCGGCTGAGCTTGCGCTGGAGGCTGTCGCGACCGATCAGATGGCCGGTGCCGACCGCGACGAACACCGTCCCGGGTCGCTCCATCCGCTCGGCAATCACCCGCGCCCAATTGCGGTTGCGATCGACAAACAGCCGCTGATAAGTCCCCGGCGACTGGGCTTCGAGAGTTCCAAGGACCGCCGCGATTCTCGATCCGTCGCCGCGTTTCCACGCCGAACGCATGTCGAGCAACAGCTGTTTCACGTCCGGCTGGGGGGATGTGACGACAGTGTGCGGCGCTGGCGCAGTGGCGCGCAGGGTCGCGAACATGTTGATCTGGAAATCGAAGCTTTCGAGCCCGTCGACCAATTTGCCTTCAGCATCGGCGATGCGGCGCAGGACGGCATCGGCACCGCGCTCGACCGACAGGCCGGCCGACGTTCCAGCGGCCATCGTCGCGCCCGCCGAACTTGCCATTGACCCGCTTCGGCCGCTGGCGATGACCGGCGCGCCAACCACGGCCGGTGCCGTCAGCGAATGGCGCGACAGGGTCGCGAACAATTCCACCGGGTCGCTCGGGACGATCGTTTCGAGCACCAACTCGTCGGCGGCATCGAACGCGGCGCGGATGTTGCGCGCAAACCAGTCGGTGCGCTCATCGAGCGCGTGAAACGTGCCGAACAAGTAGATGGTGGTGTCGGCATCGCTCAGCACCCACAAGGCGGGCTGTTCGATTGGGGCCGGTGCGGCGCTGATGTCGATTGTGGGGACCGCTGCGGCGGGAATGGCGAAGACCATCGCAAGGATCGCCGCGAGCAGCCACCGGCCATGTCGAATGGCCTTGGCAGAGCGGGCGTGAAGCGCCCTCGGGATTCCCAGTCGTTGCTGCACATTGACCCCCCCGGGTTGGTGCATGTCTACTGTGAGTCCCGAGTATCGCCCCGTCAAGCTTAGGTTGGGTTAACGTCTCGACCAACCGGTTGATTTATTCACCTTATTGGACGCGCTTCACCTTGTAGCCGCTCTTCTTGAGCATGTTGATCACCGAATCGTCGCCCGCCAGATGCCCCGCGCCGACCGCGACCATCGTCGTTCCCGGCTGGGCCAGGCGCCGCTGGAGCCAGACGTTCCAATTGGCATTGCGCTTGCGCAGCAGATTCTCGCGAAGATCGGGGGAATCGGCCAGTTCGCGATTGAACGCCTCGCCCATCGCGTTGACGTCGCCGCGGGTCCACACGCCGAGCATCTCGGCGAATTGCGCGCGACCCTTGGCCGGATCGTCGAGCACGCTTTCGAGGAATTTGCGCTGCGCCGCTTCGGGCAGCGTGTCGAAGAAACCGAACTGCTCGGCATTGGTCTCAAGCTGGCCGATCGGCTTCTTGGCGGTGGTGAATTCGGTCTTGAGCGAGGTTTCGACGCCCGAGGCGGGATCGAGCCCGAGCTCCTTCATCGTCACGCCGAGGAGGATGAACGCCCCGGCCCAGGTTTCGAGCTTGTCGAGCACCGCCATCGGCACGCCCGACTTGGTCGCGACCGCAGACAATGCCGTGCGTTTGTCGGCGGGAACGCGGTCGAGCAACGGCGGCAGATTGGGGCTGACCGCCATGCGCATCATCGCCTGCGCCGCCGCCGCCGGATTGGCTTCGTCGATCACCGTCTCGACCACCAGGTCCGACGCGCTGATCGCGGCCTGATTGAACTTGGCGGTCCGCCATTCGGTGCCCTTGGGCAGCAGATGGATGGTGCCGAACAGATAGATGGTGGTGTCCTTGTCGGACAATTTCCACATCGCCGGCTTGGCCGCCGGCGCCTTTGCGGCGAGCGGCGAGAAAGCGAGCGTGGCGGCGACGAACGCTGCTGCGGTACGGGTGAGGAATTTACGCATGGGAAGCACTCCTAGGGTGAGAAAGATTAACGGAGTTTGAGCAAGGCCCAGGCACCTCATCCAGAAAAATCTGTTCGATCGATTGGTCGAACAATCGGGCAATCTTGAACGCCAGCGGCAGCGACGGGTCGTACTTGCCGGTCTCGATCGCATTGACCGCCTGGCGCGACACGTCGAGGTGCCCGGCAAGCTCCGCCTGGCTCCAGCCGCGTTCGGCGCGCAAGATTTTCAGGCGATTCTCCAAGTCAGCCGTGCCTTACTTTGTGTCAGTGAAACATTACATAAGGATTAGCGCGGTGATGTCAACTACACCTTACATTTTGCCGCGTGGCTTGACCCTCCGGAGCCGCGCACTCTAGGGCGCTGGGGTGGCCGACGCGCTTTCCTTCCAGGATCTTATCCTCACGCTCCACCATTATTGGGGGGAGCGCGATTGCGTCATCCTCCAGCCCTACGACCTGGAAATGGGGGCGGGGACGTTCCACCCGGCGACGGTGCTCCGCGCAC
>JAJAZM010000185.1 GCA_026785645.1 Sphingomonas bacterium
GCTCGCGGTGCCCGAAACCAAGACCTCGCCTTATTATGCCGATGTGATGGAAGGCAGCGATCTTCCGCGCATCGTGCTCGACCAGATCGAGCATTTCTTCACCCATTACAAAGACCTCGAGCCCGAGAAATGGGTCCGGGTGGGTAAGTGGGGCAATCGCGAGGAAGCCTATCGCGTGGTCGAAGATGCGTTGGAGCGCGCGCGGAAACGCTGAGGCAGGAATAATTTGCGGACACTGACCACGACGGTACGTCCGGTTGGGTCGAGTAGGCCCGGCTGATAGCTCAACGGGACATCGCCGAAGTCATCGCGCACCTTGGGCCGAGCGTTGAAGATATTATCGACTTCCAGCCGGACCGAACTGCCGAATAGCCATCGATGCTTCGCCACCAGGTCGAACCGCTCGCCGAGATTGGCGAACAGGCGAAGATCGACGGTGGTCAGTGGCGCAAATTTTAGATTGCCATTGGTCCCGCCTTCGACCCGCGTGCCGCTACGCCAATTGCCCGACAGGCGCGCGCCAAAGCCGTTGTTCGACCAGCCAGTCTGAAGCTCGACGCGGTGACGCGGAGTTCCGCCCGACTGGCCACTGGCGTCGCCGCCGAGAAAGTCGAGCTTGGGCAGGCCGTCGCGGATCGTCGCTTCGTCGACCAACGTGACGGTATGGGTCAGCGACAATTGCAGGCGGCCGCGGTTGGCACCGCCCCCGCCGAATCCACCCCCGCCGAACCCGCGACCGCCGCCGCCGCCGCCAACCCGATCGGGCCGAGCCCCACCTTCTGGACCACCGCCTTCGGTAGAGACGGGCTGGCCCGGCGCAGTCCGGCCCGGCGGAGCTTGGCCCGCCGGAGCCTGGCCGCCCGGCGGGGTGAAGCGGGCGCGGAGTTGCTGGATTTGCTCAGGCGAGGGCCGTGCCGACTTCAACGGCTTGGTGAAATCGAAGCCCCACCGCAGCACCTGTCGCCGCGACTGGTCATAATTGACCGGGCGGAAATCGACGCTGACCAGATTGTCGCCGCCATCGCGGATGAAGCGATCGCGAAAGGCGGCCTCGAGGGCCGCGCTTGGTCCGGGCAGGCTGGAAATCGGACGGTCGGTGGTCGAGCTGACATAATCGGCGCGCAGGCGCAGGTCGGTGTCGGCAAACGGCTTGTAATTGGCACCAAGCTTGAACACCGAGCGGCGATCGGCAGCGAGCGCGGGATTGCCGCCGCTGATCGCGGTGACATTGACGGTCTGTCCAGTCTTGAAATCGAACACGCGGGTGTCGGCGGTCTCGACCATCGGATCGCCCAGTTGCGCGATCGACGGCGCCCCTTCCTCGCGGGTCCAGCTGGCAATCAAATTGAGCCGGTCTAGCGGGGTCCAGTTGAGCCCCGCACCATAAGTGGTCAGGGTTCCGAAATCGGACAATTGCTCAAGCTCGACATTAGCATTGGCGGTGAGCCGGCCGATCGGGCTGTTGCGAAGGACCGGCAAATCGAGATTGATCGAGCCATTGCCGCGGTTCCGGCGGCTTGAATCGAGCGTCAGCGTATCGACCGCGATCTTGATCGTTGCGCTCGCGTCGCCCGCGGGCAGCTTGAACAGCGGGCCGCTGGCGGTCGTGTCGATCCCGCCCGAGGTGCGGGTCGATCGGGCCTTGTCGGTCACGCTTTCGGAGCGGTCGCTGTGACTGGTCGAACGCGACCAGTCGGCATTGCCGATTGCCGACCACCGCCATTTGCCTTTGGTGCCATTGAAGGTGAGGCCGACGCGCGCGCCGTTGTTGCTCGTGTCGCGGAGCAACGGCGCGGTGTCGAAGCCAAGCCCCGATTTTCCGTCGCTATGTTCGATCTCGGCATTCACCGTGGCGCCGACATCGCCGAGGATGGTGCGGGTCGCGGTGACGCTGCCGCGCGCCAGCCGACGTGTCCCCACCAAACTGCGGAAGCCGCGCTGGTCGATCTCGCCGGGGCCAAGCGGCGCAATGTCGACGCCGCGCTCATCCTCGTCGATTGCGCCATTGGCTTCGGCGTGGAGGTTGATGGTGGTGCGCTTATCGCGGTTGATCTGGAGGCGAGTGGCATCGGCCAGGCCGGTAACATAACCGCCATCGGTCGCGGCACCGGCGTCGGCGCGGACTGCGGTCGAGTTGAAGCGGCGACGAAGAACGAAATTGACCACCCGCTGGTCAGCGCGATAGCCATATTTGAGCGCCACTTCCTCGGGCAGGATATCGACCCGCTCGATCGCCTCGGGCGGGATGTCGCGCAGTTCGCGGAAGCTGGAGATGCGCTGGCCGTTGAGCAACAGCACCGGCTGTCCCGCTCCGCGACCGCGCGCGCTTCCGATCTGGGGGGCGATGGCGGCCAGCAATTCGGTAATGCTGGTCGCGCCGGTGGCGCGGATGTCGCGAATGTTGAGCTGGTTCTCGGGCGGGATATCGCCGATCACGGTGGCTCTGGCGCGCTGGCCGACGACGACGATCGCTTCCTCGTCCGGCTCCTCGTCGGCGGTGGTCACACTGGGAGCATCATATGCCGGCTGCTGCGCCAACGCCGGCGCGGCGGTGGTGGAAGCTAGCAATATCAATAGTTTACGGGTCATGGCATCAATATTGGCCTGATCGTCCTGAACAAGAAATGGCGGCCGCCGCCTTTTCGACCAACGGCGCAGTGGAACGGGATAAACGGTCAGGCGAACAATTTGAGCCCGGCGATGGCGGCGACGATGGTCAGGATCAGCAGCAAGCGGATCAATGTCGCGGGCTCGTCGAAGAAGGCCATTCCGACCAGCACCGTGCCGACCGCCCCGATCCCGCCCCACACCGCATAAGCCGTCCCCATCGGGATCGTCCGGGCGGCGATTTGCAGCAGCCCCATGCTCAAGGTGACCGAAGCGATGAACGCCAGTGTCCACGGCAGATTGCGGAAATTGTCGACGAAACGAAGCGCGGTGGTGAAGCCGACTTCGAACAATCCGCCGAGGATCAATAATAGCCAGGCCATGTTCGACTCCCTTGCTGCAGCGCCATGAATTGCTAGGCATGATCCCATGCCAAGCGCCAAGACCATCGGCAACCGCCTTGCACCGCCGCGTTACCTGCTGTTCGTCACGGTATTGGCGATCGGCTGGGGAGTCGGGATCAGCATCTTTGGCGGGCCGCGCGGGGTGATGGTCGGCTTCGATATCGCCGCGCTGGCGTTCCTGATTTCGTGCATCAGCCTGTTCAACGACAGCCCGAAGGAAATGCGCGCCGACGCCAAGGCGAATGACGCCAACCGGGTGATGTTCCTCGGGATCAGCACCGTCCTCAGTCTGGTGATCCTGGTCACCGTTGGCAGCCAATTGGCGCAAAAAGAAGCATTCGACGCGGTCGAGATTGCGCTGATCGTCGGGACCTTGCTGCTGGTGTGGACCTTCGGCAACGCCATCTACACGCTTCACTATGCGCACCTTTATTATAGCGGAGATGATGGCGGGACCGACAAGACGGGGGGCGGGACCGACAAGACCGGGCTCGATTTCCCCGGCAAGCGCGCCCCCGATTATGCCGATTTCTGCTATTTCGCCTTCACCCTTGGAGTGGCGCTGCAAACTTCCGACGTATGCATCACCTCACCGCATATCCGCCGCGTGGTCACATTGCATTGCGTCGCGGCATTCTTCTTTAATCTCGGCGTGCTGGCGCTGACCATCAACGTGCTCGGGTCGCGCTAGACCGCGGCTTCGAGACTCGGGGTGAGATCCTCGGGCCGGCGTGCGGCGAGGAAGCAGCCGGCGACGATTAGCGCCGCCCCGGCCAAGGTGAACAGTGATACGCCCTCGCCGAAGATCAGCCAGCCGAACGCCATCGCCCACAGGAATGAGGTATATTCGGTCGCCGCGAGATAGCTCGCCTCGGCGCGGGCATAGGCCCACGACAGCAGCAACAGTGACGCGGTCGAGAGGAAGGCGGCGAGCAGGATGAACGGGATCTGGTCGATCGGGGGAAATGCGGCGCCGCCGAACAACGGCCACGCCGCGACCAGCAGCAGTGCGACGATGATGTTCTGGAAAAAGGCGATCTCGATCGGCCCGGCGACCTGCGCCTGGCTGCGCATCAGGATGATGTTGACCGCATAGCAGATCGCCGAGACGAGGATGGCAATGCTCCCGAGCAGCGCCTCACGCCCGAGATCGGCCTGCGCCTGGCCGATGAAGATCAGCACCACCCCGGCAAAAGCGACCAGCGACGCGCCGATCGTCTTGCGTCCGATCGTCTCCCCCAGGAAGGCGGCGGCAAGGAACAAGGAGATCAGCGGCGCGATAAAGGCCAGCGCGATCGCCTGCGCCAGCGGCACCCGCGCCAGCCCCCAGAAGAACAGCATCGCCATGACCGTGGTGAGCGCGCCGCGATAGAGGTGGATCCGCATCGTCGTGGCCGATGGCCAACTCGGACGGGCAGCGAACAACGTCCCCGCCATCGCCACCCCCGACAGCATCCGCCACAGCATCGTCGGATAGATCCCGAGCGCGATCACCAACCCCTTCATCACCGCATCCATCCCCGAGAAAGTCGCGATCCCAAGCGACCCGACGAGGAAGGCGGTGAGCGCAGTGGGGCGGTGGCTGGCCATCGTGTCGCCCATAGCCGAGGCGGACTCGAAAGACAGCGGCGAGAACGCGAGCGGATGACCATCCGGGCGTTTTAGCGGATGACCATCCGGTCCGGTGTCATTTCGATCGTTCCCATGCGGCTGAGGAAGCTTTGGCCGAGGAGGGACATTTCGCTTCCTTCGAGGATCGCGCCGTCGACTTTCTCGACCGACTTGCGGCCGAGCGTGACACGGTCGAGCGTCACCATCTTGCCGCGCACTTCGCCCGAGGCACCGCGGCCGACCGCGGTGAATTCGGTGTTGAAGAAGGGCAGGCCGACGCGGCGGGCATCGGCGGCGGACAAGGCCACCCCGCTGGCGCCGGTATCAACGAGGAATTGGACGGTGATGCCATTGACCTGCGCGTCGGCATAGAAATGGCCGTCGGGACTGCGATCGAGCGTCGTCCCCTGCCCCGACACGACCGACGATGCGAGCGATTCGCCCGAGCCGTCGGGCCTGCCGCCGCGGGAGGCGACGATCAGCGTCTTGCCACCCGATCGCTCGGCAGCCGCAGCGGCACGGTCGCTGTTCGACGCCGACGGAAGCATCGCCGCGATCACCGCGCCGAGGAAGATCATGAAGAGATACGCCCGCGCCATGGCATTGGTCTAGCAATCGAAGGTCAACGAAATGCTAAGGGCTACGCTGCGGCCTGAAGGTCGGTCAGCGCGAAGTCATTGCCCTTGTAAAGCAAGGGGGCATCGAGCGATTTGGCCAGCGCGTAGGCCATGCAATCGCCGAAGTTGAGCGCGGCCTTGTGGCGGCCTCGGCCGAACCGATGGAATGCTTCAGTAGCGAGGTCGGCCATTCCGGGTGTCGAGGAAGCGACCGCGATGCCGAATTCAGCTAGCAATCGACGGACGTCGTCGACCCCCAAAGTTTCTTATTTTGAAATGGCGACGATCATTGTCTCAAACAACGTCGGAGCGGCGATACGGCTATCCTCCGAACAAGCAAGGATCGACACGAACATCGCCGCCTCAGGTTCGTCCAAGAGAATCGCGATCAGTGCCGACGCGTCTACGACGATCAAGTAGGAAGCCCATTTTCGTCATAGCCGAGAATCTCGTCGGCGGACCTGGAGTCAAGATCGGGTGCCGCAGCCCAGCGCGTCTGAATTTCGGCTACCGCGGCCCTTATCTTGACGATGTCCTTCTTGGGCTTCTCGTCCTTCGCCAATTCGTTGCTCACCGCGAGGCGAATTGCGCCGGTGAAGCTAGTGCGGCGGCGGCGCGCGAGCTTGCGGACCAGCGCGTCGGTTTCCGGATCCTTGATGCTGAGCGCCATATCATCCTCCACATTCTATACTCGAGTATAGAATTTTTGGCGGCGGATTTCAATCAGAGTCGACGTTCTTCAGGCAGCGTCGCGGGTCTGACTGATGCCGGCTTCGATCTCGGCCGCCTTGGCCTCGACCAATCGAACGATGTGGTCGATCATCCCGGTATCCTGGACATGGTGATCGGTGACCCCCGACAGGAACACCATATGCTTGCCATTGCCGCCGCCGGTGAGGCCGATGTCGGTTTCGCGCGCTTCGCCGGGGCCGTTGACGACGCAGCCGAGCACCGAAAGCGACATCGGGGTGCGGATGTGCTGGAGTCGTTCTTCGAGCGCCTGGACGGTGCGGATCACGTCGAACCCCTGGCGGGCGCAGCTTGGGCAGGAGACGACTCGGACGCCGCGGTTGCGGATGCCCAGCGCCTTCAAGATCTCATAGCCGACGCGGACTTCTTCCTCGGGCTCGGCCGAGAGCGAGACGCGGATCGTGTCGCCGATCCCGGCCCATAGCAATGACCCCATGCCGATCGACGATTTGACGGTGCCGCCGATCAGGCCGCCGGCCTCGGTAATGCCCAAATGGAGCGGACAATCGACGGTCTCGGCGAGCTGGTGATAAGCGGCGACCGCAAGGAACAGGTCCGACGCCTTGACCGCCACCTTATAGTTGCGGAAATCATGATCCTCGAGGATGCGGATATGGTCCAATGCGCTTTCGAC
>JAJAZM010000186.1 GCA_026785645.1 Sphingomonas bacterium
GCCCACAGGAACGAGGTATATTCGGTCGCCGCGAGATAGCTCGCCTCGGCGCGGGCATAGGCCCATGACAGCAGCAACAGCGACGCGGTCGAGAGGAAGGCGGCGAGCAGTATGAACGGGATCTGGTCGATCGGGGGAAACGCGGCGCCGCCGAACAATGGCCACGCCGCGACCAGCAGCAATGCGACGATGATATTCTGGAAAAAGGCGATTTCGATCGGCCCGGCGACCTGCGCCTGGCTGCGCATCAGGATGATGTTGACCGCATAGCAGATCGCCGAGACGAGAATGGCGATGCTGCCGAGCAGCGCTTCACGCCCGAGATCGGCCTGCGCCTGACCGATGAATATCAGCACCACCCCGGCAAAAGCCACCAGCGACGCGCCGATCGTCTTGCGGCCGATCGTCTCCCCCAGGTAAAAGGCGGCGAGGAACAAGGAGATAAGCGGGGCGATGAAGGCGAGTGCGATCGCCTGCGCCAGCGGCACCCGCGCCAGCCCCCAGAAGAACAGCATCGCCATCACCGTGGTGAGCGCGCCGCGATAGAGGTGGATCCGCATCGTCGTGGCCGACGGCCAATTTGGGCGGGCAGCAAACAAGGCGCCCGACATGGCCACCCCGGACAGCATCCGCCACAGCATCGTCGGATAGATGCCGAGCGCGATCACCAACCCCTTCATCACCGCATCCATCCCCGAGAAGGTCGCGATGCCAAGCGTCCCGACGAGGAAAGCGGTGAGCGCGGTGGGGCGGGGTGAGGCCATGGTCTCGCCCATAGCCGAGGCGGGCGCGAAAGACAGCGGCGCGAAAGCTAGCGGATGACCATTCGGTTGCTGCTGATTTCGATCGTTCCCATGCGGCTCAGGAAGCTTTGGCCGAGGAGCGACATTTCGCTTCCTTCGAGGATCGCGCCGCTGACATTTTCGACCGACTTGCCGCCCAGCGTGACCCGATCGAGCGTCACCATCTTGCCGCGCACTTCGCCCGAGGCGCCGCGACCGACTTCGGTAAATTCGGTCTGGAAGAAAGGCAGCCCGACACGGCGGGCATCGGCGGCGGACAAGGCCACCCCGCTGGCGCCGGTATCGACGAGAAAGTGGACGGTCACGCCGTTGACCTGGGCATCGGCGTAGAAATGGCCGTCGGATTCGCGATCGAGCGTGGTCCCCTGCCCCGACACGATCGAAGAAGCGAGCGAGTCGCCCGGACTGTCGGGCGTGTATTCGCGCGAAGCGACGATCAGCGCCTTGTCTCCCGACCGCTCGGCAGCCGCCGCGACCCGGTCGCTGTTCGACCCCGACGGAAGCATCGCCGCGATCACCACGCCGAGGAAGATCATGAACAGATATGCCCGTGCCATGCCACACGGCCTAGCAAGCGAAGGTCAACGAAGTGCTAAGCGCTACTTCGGGCCAGCTTCCGCCGGGTCAGCCGCCGCCGAGTCGGCATCAGGCGCTTCAGCATCAGGCGGGTCAACATCAGGCGCGTCAACATCAGGCGGGCGGGCGATGGGGCGAAGGTCGGTCAGCGTGAAGTCATTGCCCTTGTAGAGCAAGGGGGCGTCGAGCGATTTGGCCAGCGCATAGGCCATGCAATCGCCGAAGTTGAGCGCGGCCTTGTGGCGGCCCTTGCCGAAACGACGGAACGCCTCGATCGCCAGGTCGGCGAGCGCGTCGGTCCAATCGATGATTTCAATCCGATATTCGACAACGAGAAGATCGGCAGCCTTTTGTCCCTGATCGCTCCTCCGACCGGTTGCGACCATGAATAGCTCGAACTTCGTCGGTGCAGCCATCACGCAGCGCGTTGAGGATTGCGATGAGCGCCGACGTGTCGACGACGATCAATGGGGCAGGCCGTTCTCGTCATACATGAAGGCATCGACTTCCTTGTCGGACATCAAATCGGGTGCAGCAGCCCAGCGCGCCTGAATTTCGGCGACCGAAGCCCGCAGCTTTACGATGTCCTTCTTGGGCTTCTCGTCCTTCGCCAATTCGTTGCGCACCGCGAGGCGGATTGCGCCGGTGAAGCTGGTGCGGCGGCGGCGCGCGAGCTTGCGGACCAGCGCGTCGGTTTCCGGATCCTTGATGCTGAGCGCCATATCATCCTCCGAAATTCTATACTCGAGTATAGAATTTTTGGACGCAATTTTCAATTAGACTCGACGGTCTTCAGGCGGCGTCGCGGGTCTGGCTGATTCCGGCTTCGATCTCGGCGGCCTTGGCCTCGACCAGCTTGACAATGTGGTCGATCATTCCGGCATCCTGGACATGGTGATCGGTGACCCCCGACAGGAACACCATATGCTTGCCATTGCCGCCGCCGGTCAGGCCGATATCGGTCTCGCGCGCTTCGCCGGGGCCGTTGACGACGCAGCCCAGCACCGACAGCGACATCGGGGTGCGGATGTGCTGGAGCCGCTCCTCCAACGCCTGGACGGTGCGGATCACGTCGAACCCCTGGCGCGCGCAGCTCGGGCAGGAAACGACGCGGACGCCGCGATTGCGGATGCCCAGCGCTTTCAAGATTTCATAGCCGACGCGGACTTCTTCCTCGGGCTCGGCCGACAAGGACACGCGGATGGTGTCGCCGATCCCGGCCCACAGCAAGGATCCCATGCCGATCGAGGATTTGACGGTGCCGCCGATCAGCCCGCCGGCTTCGGTAATCCCCAGATGGAGCGGACAATCGACGGTCTCGGCGAGCTGGTGATAAGCGGCGACCGCGAGAAACAGGTCCGACGCCTTGACCGCCACCTTATAGTTGCGGAAATCATGATCCTCGAGGATGCGGATATGGTCCAATGCGCTTTCGACCAACGCCTCGGGGCACGGCTCGCCATATTTTTCGAGCAGATCCTTTTCGAGGCTGCCGGCATTGACCCCGATGCGGATCGCGCAGCCATTGGCCTTGGCGGCGTTGACCACTTCCCTGACCCGCTCGGCCGAGCCGATGTTGCCCGGGTTGATGCGCAGGCAGGCGGCGCCGGCATCGGCGGCTTCGAGCGCGCGCTTGTAGTGAAAATGGATGTCGGCGACGACCGGCACGTTGCTGGCGCGGACGATCTGCTTGAGCGCGGCGGTCGATTCGACGTCGGGGCAGGACACTCGGATGATGTCGACCCCGGCCTCCTCGCAGCGGCGGATCTGGTCGATCGTCGCCTTGGCGTCGGAGGTGGGGGTGTTGGTCATCGTCTGGACGGTGACCGGCGCATCGCCGCCGACGGCAACATTGCCGACCATGATCTGACGCGATTGACGACGCGCGATGTCGCGCCAGGGCCTAATGGACATGGCAGCGATATAGACGAGCCCCGCGCCAGAGCCAAGCGCGACCGACGTTCCACGAAGAATCGCTCCGCAGTGGATTATCTGTTACGTGCGCGGTGAGTCTTTGGTGGGGGCACCGTGTGAACAAGATGGCCCTGATGTCGAGCAACAAGCAGACCGGCGCCGGCGGCGCTCCGGGACGGCCAGATGCCACCCACGGCTCCGACACCCCGCGCTACCAGGCGTTCCTCAGCTATAGCCATGCCGACAGCGCCGACGCCGACTGGCTGCACCAGGCGATCGAGCGGTTCGCGGTGCCCAAGGGGCTGGTCGGGCGGGTGACGGGCAATGGCGCGGTGCCGCGCAGCCTGTCGCCGATTTTCCGCGATCGCCACGAGCTTGCGGCATCGAGCGACCTTGGCCAGAATATTCGCGCCGCGATCAAGCAATCGCGGTTCCTGATCGTCTTGTGCTCGCCCGCCGCGGCGGCATCGCGCTGGGTAAATGAGGAAATCCTCGCGTTCAAGAAATTGCATGGCGAGCGCTGCGTGCTTGCGGCAATCGTCGGCGGCGAGCCGTGGGCGAGCGAGTTGCCGGGGCGCGAGGCGGAGGAATGCTTCCCGCCAGCGCTGCGCGAGAAGATCGACCGCAAGGGGCAAGCAACCGGCAAGCGCGCCGAGCCGATCGCCGCCGACCTGCGCGCGACCGGCGACGGGCGCGAGGCGGGCAAATTGAAGCTGGTCGCGGGCATGCTCGGGCTGGGGCTCGACGATCTGGTGCGGCGCGAGCAGATGCGGCGGCAGAAACGGCTGACCTATGTGGCGGCGGCGTCGCTGGCGGGGATGGCGATGACCAGCGGGCTGGCGGTGTTCGCCTTCGACAAGCGCGATGAAGCGAGGGATCAGCGGCGCGAGGCCGAAGGGCTGGTCGGGTTCATGCTGGGCGATTTGCGCGACGAGCTGGAGCCGATTGGGCGGCTTTCCGCGCTCGATGCGGTCGGCAGTAGGGCGCTGGCGTATTTCGAGAAGCAGGACAAATCGGAGTTGTCGGACGCCGCGCTGGCGCAGCGGTCGAAGGCCCTGACCCTAATGGGCGAGATTGCCCAAACGCGAGGCGACCTTGACGGCGCCCTCGCCCGCTATCGCGAGGCGATGGCCGGAACCGCCGAAATGGTGCGCCGCGCGCCCAACGAACCACAGCGCCTGTTCGAGCACGCGCAGAACGTCTTCTGGGTCGGTGAGATTGCGCGGCAGCGCGGATTGTTCGACAAGGCCGAAGCCGCCGCCCGCGAGTATAAGAATCTAGCCTATCGGATGACGGCAATCGAGCCTGGCAACGCCCGATGGCGGATGGAAACCCAATATGCCGATGCGAACCTCGGCATCGTCTATCTCGCCACGCGCCGTTTCCCGGAGGCCATCCGCCAGTTCCAGACTGCACTGGCAACCATCGAGCGTGTCGCCGCGCCCGAGCCGGGCAACCGCGACTACCAGCAGAATTTCTCACAGTCGCTCGCCTGGCTGGCCGACGCGCAAAGCTCCGAAGGGAAGCTCGGCGAGGCAATCGCGCAACGGGAAAGGCAGATCGTCCTGCTCGACAACCTCGTTAAGGGCGTCCGCGACGTCGCGTATAGCGAGCAACTAATCGTAGCCAAGCAGGCGCTGGGCCGGCTGTTCGCGTCCAGGGGCGAAGCGCGGCAGGCGATCGAGCACCTCAGCGAGGCCGCCGCCGAGGCCGAGGCTCTGATCCCGACCGAACCGGAAAATATGCGCTGGGTGGCGTTTGCAGCGGCGTCCAAGCTGGCGCTGGCAAAAGCGCTCATCGCCTTCGGCAGGAATGAAGAGGCCGGGGCGCCGTCGCGGTTGGGCTGCAATCTCATCGGCCGACTTCTCCTTCGCGACAAGAGCGTGGCGACGTGGCGCGACATCAATCTCGATTGCCTTTCCGTTCGGGCCGAACAGTCGCTTGCAGCCGGGGCCAATGAGGCAGCGGAATCGCTCGCTCGTCAATTCCTTCGATCGGCCATCTCCGAAACCGCTGGCGCCGGCCCCGACAGCCACTACACGGTGGCCGAAGCCCAGCGCCTGGTCGGTGATATTGCCCGGCGACAAGGGGATTTGGATCGTGCGCGATCAGCTTGGGAAGCCGGGCTTAAGGGGCTCCCCGAAAACATCTCCGAGCGTCCTAGCGAGCTTAGCGAGCGCGCCGGCTTACTGCGGCGCCTGGGGCGGGTGGCGGAGGCGCGGCCGATCGAGGCAAGGCTGGCGGCGATGGGTTTCCGTCGAGCGATCTAGTTACACAACAGCGAGGGAGAATAACGTGGCAAAGAGGGACAGAAAATATAAGATTGAAATGGAGATGAGTGGGAACCCGCCTCAGCCGAAACCGGTCTTGAAGCAAAATGGCCAGCCCATCCCCCCCGACGTGCGGATCGTCTTCAACAAGGACCGCGACGGGATGAAGAAGGTCGATCATTATCGCATTCGGTTTGAAATGGATAATCCGAACCAGACGAACCTGCGGTTCATCAGGAACCAGGCGGACGTGATGTGGTGCCACATCGCGCCGACGTGCCCCAATTCATTCTGCGAGATGCCAGGAGTTTTCTGGGTCGATGCGATCGATCCCGCCGGCGAATGGATTGACGTGATCAACATGGACATGGCCGTTCAGGATTTCCACTTCACGCTGAACTTCGCCGACAAGACGAACCCCAACCCGACGCCAGCGGACTATGTACCGCTCGATCCGATCGGCGGAAATGAAGATAGGGGCGGAGCCGGCTCAAGCTTTCAGATCAGCGCCCTCACTGCGGCTGGCCTTGGAGTCGTCGCCGGGCTGCTGGCCTTCACGGCAGCGGAGACCTTTCTGCCGGGATGGTAGTACTCCAGGCCATAAGGCCCACTAGCCGGCGTGCACCCCCCGGCCCACCCCAACTCCCCTTCGCGCTGACCGTTGGGGTTACCGGGCATCGGCTCGGGGCGCTGGCCGATGAGCGGGTGGCGGCGATACGGGACGAGATTGCGTTGGCGCTCGACACGATCGAGCGCGAAGCGCTGGCGCTGTTCGAGCGCGAGGCGGGGCTGTTCGCGGCGGTGCCGCCGACGCTGACGTTGGTCTCGCCGCTGGCCGACGGGGCCGACCAGATGGCGGCCGAGGCGGGGCTGGCGCGGGGCTGGCGGTTGCAGACCGTGCTGCCGTTCGACCGCGATACTTATGTCCGCGATTTCCCCGAGCCGGGGGCGGCGGCACGGTTCCTGGCGTTACTCGCCAAATCGGATTGCGTGCTCGAACTGCCGGGCGATCCCGACGACGATGCCGAAGCCTATATGGCGGCGGGACGGGCGACGATCGCGCATTGCGACGTGCTGATCGCGGTGTGGGACGGGCGACCGCAGCGGGGGCGCGGCGGGACCGCCGAGGTGGTCCACCTGGCGGTGGCGCAGGGCACGCCGGTGATCCACATCCCCGCCGACGGCGAGCAGCCGATGGCCCTGCTGTGGAGCGGGTTCGACCCCAATGTGGTGACCCGCAGCGGCGACGACCGCGGGGTTCGCCAGCCGTTCGACCGCGACCTGCTGGGGCGGATGATCGGCGCGCTGCTGACCCCGCCGCCCGACCCCGACGAGCGCATCTTCTATGACCGATTCCTCGGCGAAAAAGTGCGGCGAGTGCGCGGGCGGATCGAGTATCCGGTGCTGCTGATGCTGGCGGGGGTGAGCCGGATGAAGAGCAGCCACTGGCGCGAGTCGAAATGCGCCGCCGCGATCGACGAGGAATGGCTGCGCTTCTCGACCGAATGCAGCGGCAAGCACGGGGTCAGCGCGTCGCTCCACCTGCTCGAGCGCGCCTATGGCTGGAGCGACCGGCTGGCGGGCTATTATGCGCAGAATTTCCGCAGCGGGCACATCTTCAACTTCATCCTCGCCGCGACTGCGGTGCTGCTCGGCCTGTCGAGCTTCGCGCTTCCGGCGAGCATGACATTGATCGCGATGATCGAATTCGCGGTTGCGCTGGCGGTGATCTTCAACACCCGTTTCGGGGTTCGCCACGAATGGCACCGGCGGTGGCTCGATTATCGTCAGCTGGCCGAGCGGTTGCGGCCGTTGCGCAGCCTGAAATTGCTGGGGGTCGCCGCGCCCGACGCGCCCGGCAGCATCACCAACCCGGTGCCGCGACGGTGGATCGACTGGTATGCGGCGGGGGTGTGGCGGGCGATAGGCTGTCCCAACGGGACGATCGACCGGGTACGCGCGGCCAAGCTGGCCGAGGCCATCGCCTGCCACGAGATCGCGCCGCAAATCGCCTATCACGAAGCGACCGCCAAACAGATCGACACGCTCGACCGGCGGCTCGAATGGATCGCGACGAGTCTGTTCGTTATGACGCTGGCGGCGACGGCTTCGGTGATCGTCATGCTCCAGATCGATCCCGTCGGAGTCAGCCGGATGGCCAACTGGCTGACCTTGTTGTCGGCCGGTTTCCCGGCGGTCGGCACGGCTATTTTCGGGATCCGCTTCCAGGGCGACTTCGGGGGCAGCGCCGAGCGCTCGCGATCGACCGCCCAGACGTTGCGCACGATCGAAGCGCAACTGGTCGGGGCGCAGGGTGAAGGCGGTGGGGGCGACCTGGCGCGGTCGGCCGATTTGTTCGAGCAATCGGCGCGGGCGATGCTGGCCGACCTCGACGAATGGCGACTGGTCAACCAGCAGCAGGAATTGTCGGTCGGCTGA
>JAJAZM010000187.1 GCA_026785645.1 Sphingomonas bacterium
CAGGTCGCCAAGCTGGGCCTCGACCGCGACATATGGTTCGTCGCCACCAGTGCCGAGGAATGGGGCCTGCTCGGCGCCCGCGCCTTTGCCGACAAGCCGCCGCTGCCGCTTGCCAGCATCGTCGCGGGGGTCAACCTCGCCACGATCGCCATCGCCCCGCCCGGCGCCAAGGTGGCAATGGTCGCGCCGCCATATTCGCGGATCGAGCCGTTGGTAAAATCGGCAGCTCAGGCGCTCGGTCGGGCGTGGGACGGCGATCACGAAGCCGACAATTTCCTTCGCCGCCAGGATGGCTGGGTGCTGGCCGAACGCGGGGTGCCAATGGTCATGGCGGGGGGCAGCTTCAGCGACCGCGACCGGCTCCGGCGCTTCCTGGCGAGTGGTTATCACGGCCCGGACGACGAGCTTCGCGCCGACACCGACCTCGGCGGGGCGGTCGACGATGCCAATCTCCATGTCGAGCTCATCCGCCGCGCCGCGAGCCGCAATTATTCGCCTCCCGCGATCAAGGCGCCATTGCTCGGGCGGTGATCGCCCCCTTGGCGAATCGCTCCTGTCCTGCCAAAGGCGCGCATGGCTGATCCTTACTCGCTTCCCGACATTCCTTTGGGCCTGACCTTCGACGACGTGCTGCTCCAGCCGCGCGAAAGCTCGGTCCTGCCGAGCCAGGCCGACACCCGCAGCTTGCTGACCCGCGACATCCCGCTCAACATTCCGTTGCTGTCTTCGGCGATGGACACGGTGACCGAGGCAGATATGGCGATCGCCATGGCGCATCTCGGCGGGATCGGGGTGCTTCACCGCAATCTCGACGTCGAGGCGCAATGCGCCGCGGTGCGCGCGGTCAAGCGTTTCGAAAGCGGGATGGTGGTCAACCCGATCACCATGCGCCCCGACCAGACCCTGGCCGAGGCGCTCGAGTTGATGCGGATCCACCGGATCAGCGGAATTCCAGTGGTCGAGGCCAATGGCAAATTGGCTGGAATCGTGACCAACCGCGACGTCCGTTTCGCCGAGCACCCCGGTCAGCCGGTCAGCGAATTGATGACCCGCGACAATCTCGCCAAGGTCGCGCCCGGCACCAGCCAGGAAGATGCGCGGCGAATCCTTCACCAACGGCGGATCGAGAAATTGCTGGTGGTCGATGATGACGATCTCATCGTCGGGTTGATCACGGTCAAGGATATCGAGAAATCGGTTGCCTCGCCGCTTGCCACCAAGGACGGCGAAGGCCGCCTGCGCGTCGCCGCCGCGACCACCGTCGGCGACAAGGGGTTCGAGCGGTCCGAAGCGCTGATCGACGCCGGAGTCGACTGCATCGTGATCGACACCGCGCATGGCCATAATGTCGAAGTGTCGCGCGCCGTGGAGCGCGTCAAGGCGCTGTCCAACCGGGTCCAGATCATCGCCGGCAACGTCGCCACCGGTGAAGCCGCGACCGCGCTTGCCGGGGCCGGGGCCGATGCGATCAAGGTCGGGATCGGCCCGGGATCGATCTGCACCACGCGGATCGTCGCCGGGGTCGGCGTGCCCCAACTCAGCGCGATCATGGATGCCGCCGCCGCCGCCAGCAAGGCCGGGATCCCGGTCATCGCCGACGGCGGCATTCGCACCTCGGGGGATATCGCCAAGGCGCTTGCCGCGGGCGCCGCGACGGTGATGGTCGGCTCGTTGCTCGCCGGGACCGATGAGGCGCCGGGCGAAAGCTTCCTGTACCAGGGCCGCGCCTACAAATCCTATCGCGGGATGGGCAGCGTTGGCGCCATGGCGCGCGGCTCGGCCGACCGCTATTTCCAGCAGGATATCCAGGACCAGTTGAAGCTGGTCCCCGAAGGCATTGAGGGGCAGGTCCCGGTCAAGGGCCCGGTGCGCGACATCGTCCACCAATTGGTCGGCGGGGTGAAGGCGGCGATGGGCTATATTGGCGCCGCGACGATATCCGACCTGCAGGCCCGCGCGCGGTTCGTGCGGATTACCAATGCCGGCCTCAGTGAAAGCCATGTCCATGATGTTTCGATCACTCGCGAAGCCCCCAATTACCCGACCCGGTAAGCGGTCGTGACTCCCACCGCCCGGGTCCAGGCCGCGATCGAGATTCTCGACACGGTGATCGCCGCCGCGCGCGACGACGGGCCGCCGGCCGATGTCATTGTCGGCACCTATTTCAAGACACGTCGCTATGCCGGATCGACCGACCGCCGCGCGGTCCGCGAGTTGGTTTATCGCGCGATCCGGCGGTCGGGGGACCGGCCAGATACCGGCCGCGCCGCGATGCTCGGGCTGGACGATGCGGCGGCATTATTCGGCGATGGCGGCCATGGGCCAGGGGCGATCGGCGACAATGAGCAAGTCGCTGGCGAGCGGTTGATTCCGGCGTGGATCGAGGCCGAGCTGTCGCCTTTGGTGACCGAGGATGAGTGGCCGGCGCTGCTTGAACGGGCGCCGCTCGATGTTCGGGTTCACACTGCGAGCATCATATGGGCGGAGCTGCTGGCGGCCTTTCCCGGCTCTGAGCGAACGCGGCTAAGTCCATGGGGTATAAGGCTTCCTTCCGACAGCCAGATCGAACAGCATCCCGCCTTCCTGAGCGGCCAGATCGAAGTCCAGGATGAGGGCAGCCAGTTGATCGCACTGGCCTGCGGAGCGACCGACGATTGCGCGATCCTCGATCTGTGCGCGGGCGCGGGGGGCAAATCGCTGGCGCTCGCCGCCGCTGCGCCGGGGGCCGACATCATCGCCTGCGACAATAATCGCGGACGCCTGAGCAAACTCGCCCCGCGCGCCGCCCGAGCGCATGCGACGATCGAAACCCGCCTGCTCGACGGCGGGCGCGAGGCCGAGCAACTCGCCGATCTCGAAGGCCAGGCCGATATCGTGCTGGTCGACGCCCCCTGCTCGGGCAGCGGGACATGGCGGCGCAATCCCGAGGGGCGCTGGCGGCTCAGCCCCGACAGCCTCGACAAGGTGGTCGCGCTGCAGGCGCATCTGCTCGATCTGGCGGTGCCATTGGTCAAGCCCGGCGGCGTGCTGGTCTATGCCGTCTGCTCGATTCTCGCCCGCGAAGGCGCCGGACAAATCGCCGATTTCTTAGGACGCCATTCATCTTGGGGCGTGCAACCCATGCCTGACGGATTTGGCGATGATTTCGGCCGGGTCGATGGGGACGGGCGGTTGCTCACCCCGGGACACGACCGGACCGACGGCTTTTTCGTCGCACGCCTCGGGAGGCCATGCTAGAAGCGCCTCGATCGAACATGGAGATTTTGATGCGTCTGTCCCCGCTTGTCCTGGTTTTTGGCCTTGCTGCGTCCTCGATGGCAATGCCCGGCAACAGCCAGCGTTCCGACGATCAGATCGCACCGCGTTCGGTCGCGTTGTTGAAGCAGGGCGAGACCGCCGCGGCGGCCGGCAAATATATCGAGGCCGACGATAATTTCGAAACCGCGCTGGCGATCGATCCGCGCAACCGGGCTGCCTTCGTGGCGATGGCGCGGGTCGCGGCCAAGCAGAAGCTCTACGGCCAGTCGATCCGCTTCACCAACAAGGCGCTCGCCCTCGAACCGACCGACCGCAGCGCGCTCGCGGTGCAAGGCCAGGCATTGGTCGAACTCGGCGCCTTCGCGCGCGCCAGGGAAGTGCTGGCCAAGCTGCAGAAGGTTTGCGCCGGGCCATGCCCCGAAGCCGGCGCGCTGAGCGCCACCATCGCCCGCGGGCCGACGTTGGCGTCGGCCAAGCCGGCCATCAAAGCGAAGACCAAGACCAACTGATCGAATCTTGAAGCGTCATTCCGGGCACCGCGCCGGGAGTCGTTGATGTCGGCTCGGCCGTCTGCGGCTGATGTCCGCTTTGGGTGAAACGCACTCATTAGGAAGTGCAGGCTCAAACGGCTGCTAATGGCCGGAAGCAGCCTGTCCGTTTTGCCGTTCAGCAGACTCAAAGCAGCCGTTCATGTCATGACGCAAACCGGGGCACTGCCTAAATCATCTTGTGGCCCAGCTTTTCGCGCCGTGTTCGGTAGCCAGCGTGCGCGCACATTTGCTCCTTAGCGCGATGATGGCGCCCGTTGACCATGCTGAGGCTAGGGCTAGCAGCCTTTATTAACCTCGCGGCGCCTCAGCGAGGGCAATGGCATCGACGGGAAAGAAGAAAGCTCAGCATCAAAAGCCGATTGGCTGCTCGCCGTTTACCTCGCCCTCAATGAAAACCAAATTCGCCAATAACCGGGCGTCCTCGGGGGCGTAGGTCAAAGCTGTGCGGGCGTGGGTCAGCGCCGCCTCCGGAAGTCCGAGTTGCCACGCGGCGATGGCCGCCAAATCATCCGGGGTGGGCCCGAAACAGTGGGGATCGCACATGTAACCGATGCTTCCCTGCGGAATCGACAGACCCCTGACAGCCGCGGCATAGCAGCCGGGCCAGTCGTTTCGGCGATACAGCAGCTCGGCAAGGTTGATCCA
>JAJAZM010000188.1 GCA_026785645.1 Sphingomonas bacterium
ATGTCGAGCAGGTCGCGCATCGCCTGACCACGCTCGGCCGGGCCGGTGCTCGCGGGGTGCCATTCTTCATGCTCAGGGTCGATCCGGCGGGCAATATCTCCAAACGCTATGCCGGCGAGAATTTCCCCTTCTCGCGGTTCGGCGGGACGTGCCCGAGGTGGAACCTCCACGCCGCCTTCCAGGTCGCTGGACAAGCGGTGACCCAGGTCATCGAGACCCCCGACGGCCAACGCTATTTCACCGTCTCACGGACGATCGATCGACCGATCAAGACCGGGATGACCACTGGGCTGCAGGCAATCGGGCTGGGCTGCGACCTCAAGCATGCCAATAAGCTGCATTGCGCCGACGGGGTCGATTTCGGCAATCCGGCGGTAACCCCGGTCGGTCCGGCGTGCGCGATCTGCCCCCGGATCGACTGTGCGGACCGCGCCACCCCGCCCGCCGGGCGGATGCTGGCGATCGATACGTCGCGCAAGACGATCTCGCCTTATCCGTTCGTCAGCGGGTGAGACCTTTGCTTTTGGCCGAGCGAATTGGCAAAGGCGCACAGCATGACGACTGATCCCGACACGCTCCGCACCGACTGGACTGCCCGCATTGCCGAGGCCGGCGACGCGTCCGCGCTCGAGGCGCTGCGCGTCGCCGCGTTGGGCAAGGCGGGCGAGGTCACCGCTTTGCTCAAGACGATGGGGTCGTTGAGCCCCGAGGAACGGCAGGAGCGCGGGCCGAAGATTCACGCGCTTCGCGAAGCGGTGAGCGGCGCGATCTTCGCGAAAAAGGATCAACTCAACAGCGCCGAGCTCGACCGGCGACTGGCGACCGAGCGGGTCGACCTGTCGCTGCCATCGCGCGAAACCCCGCGTGGCTCGGTCCATCCGGTCAACCAGGTGATGGACGAACTCACCGAAATCTTCGCCGACTTGGGCTTTGCGGTCGCCGAAGGGCCCGAGATCGAGGACGACTGGCACAATTTCACCGCGCTCAACATTCCCGAGACTCACCCCGCGCGGGCGATGCACGACACTTTCTATGTCGCGGGTAGCGGTGACCCGATGGTGCTTCGCACCCACACCTCGCCGGTTCAGATCCGCACCATGCAATCGCAGCCGCCGCCGATCCGGATCATTGCCCCGGGCCGGGTCTATCGAAGCGATAGCGACGCGACCCACACCCCGATGTTCCACCAGATCGAGGGGCTGGTGATCGACAAGGGGATCCACATGGGTCACCTCAAATGGACCCTCGAAACCTTCCTCAAGGCGTTCTTCGAGCGCGATGACATCGTGCTCCGCCTGCGTCCGTCATACTTCCCGTTCACCGAACCGTCGGCCGAAGTCGATGTCGGCTGGTCGATCGAAAAGGGCCGTCGCGTGGTCGGCGGGTCCGAAGGCTGGATGGAAGTGCTCGGCAGCGGCATGGTCCATCCGCGGGTCATCGCCGCGTGCGGACTGGACCCCGACGAATGGCAGGGCTTTGCCTTCGGCACCGGGGTCGATCGGCTGGCAATGCTCAAATATGGAATGGACGATCTGCGCGCCTTCTTCGACGGCGATTTGCGCTGGATGAAACATTACGGCTTCCGCTTCCTCGACGTCCCCACGCTCAGCGGGGGAGTGGGCGCATGATTCAACTTATCATGCTCCCATCAACGCTTGTGTCGAGCGAAGTCGAGACACGTTCTGCGCCGAAAGAACGTCCCTCGACTACGCTCGGGACGAACGGAAATTCGCTATGAAATTCTCCCTTTCCTGGCTGAAGGATCATCTAGAGACCGACGCCGACGCGACGACGGTTGCCGAAACGCTGACCCGAATTGGGCTTGAGGTCGAGCAGGTCACCAATCCCGCCGAGGCGCTCAAGCCGTTCAAGGTCGCGCGCGTCCTCTCCGCCGAACGCCATCCGCAGGCCGACAAGTTGCAGGTGCTCAGCATCGATGCCGGAGATGGCCCGATGCAGGTGGTGTGCGGCGCGCCCAATGCGCGGGCCGGGATGCTCGGGGTGTTCGGCGGGCCGGGAACCTATGTCCCGGGCAGCGACATGACCTTGAAGCAGGCGACCATCCGCGGGGTCGAATCCAACGGCATGATGTGTTCGGCGCGCGAGCTTCAGCTGGGCGAGGATCATGACGGGATCATCGAGCTTTCCGCCGATGCGCCGATCGGCATGAGCTATGCCGATTTCGCCGGGCTCGACGATGCATTGTTCGACGTGGCGATCACCCCCAATCGCCAGGATTGCATGGGGGTCCACGGGATCGCGCGCGATCTCGCCGCAGCCGGGCTTGGAACGCTCAAGCCGATCGCGGTGCCGGGGATCGAGGGGAGCTATGACAATCCGATCGAGATCCGGATCGAGGATCCCGAGGGTTGCCCGGCTTTCTACGGTCGGATGGTGCGCGGGCTGACCAATGGTGCGAGCCCCGAGTGGATGCAGCGGCGGTTGAAGGCGGCGGGGCAGCGGCCGATTTCAGCGTTGGTCGACATCACCAATTATGTGATGCTGGACCACGGCCGGCCGAGCCATGCCTATGACGTCAAGACATTATCCGGTGCGGTGGTGGCGCGGCGCGCGACCGAGGGCGAAACCATCGTCGCGCTCAACGAGAAAGACTATGCGCTGACCCCCGAGATGACGGTCATCGCCGACGACAATGGCGCGCATGACATTGGCGGGATCATGGGCGGCGAGCATAGCGGCGTGTCCCCCGACACCGACCAGGTGCTGCTCGAAATAGCCTATTTCACCCCCGAGCGGATCGCCAGGACCGGGCAGGCGCTGACCCTGACCAGCGACGCTCGGAGCCGGTTCGAGCGCGGGGTCGATCCGGCGTTCCTCGATGACGGGCTGGCGATCATCACTCAGCTGATCCTCGACATTTGCGGCGGCGAGGCGAGCCGCGTCACCCGCGCGGGATCGCCGCCGGTCGAGGCCAAGCGCGTGGCGTTCCTGCCCGAGCGGGCCGCAACCTTGGGCGGGATCGACGTGCCCGAGGCCGAGCAGGTCGCGATCCTCAAGCGGCTCGGCTTCACCATCGAGGGCGGCAATGGCGACCATAAGGCAATCGTCCCGAGCTGGCGCCGGGATATCGACGGAAGCGCCGACCTGGTCGAGGAAGTGGTTCGGATTGTCGGCTATGACAATATCGTTTCGACCGCACTGCCCCGCGCTGACGGGGTGGCCAAGGCGACCGCGACCCGCGGACAGATGATGGAGCGCCGCATCCGCCGCGCCGCCGCCGCGCGCGGCCTGGACGAAGCGATCAACTGGAGTTTCATCTCGGGTGCCGAGGCCGACTTGTTCGGCGGTGCCGCGCATATCCTCGCCAACCCGATCAGCGAGGAGATGAAGCATATGCGGCCGTCGCTGATCCCCGGCTTGGCCGCCGCCGCACGGCGCAACGCCGACCGCGGGGCGAGCATGATCCGCTTGTTCGAAGTCGGGCGTCGCTACCTCGCCGATGGCGAAAAGCCGACGGTCGGCCTGTTGCTGGCGGGCGAACGCAACGCGCGCGGCTGGCAGGACGGCAAGCCCGCCGGCTTCGATGCCTATGATGCCAAGGCCGACGTCCTTGCCCTGCTTGAGGCCGCCGGGGCGCCGGTCGCCAACCTTCAGCTGACGATGGACGCCGGGCCGACTTGGCATCCCGGGCGGTCGGCGAAGCTGGGGCTCGGATCAAAGGTGCTGGCGGCGTTCGGTGAGCTCCATCCGCGCCTTGCCAAGGCGCTCGACGCGCCCGCCGGCACCGTCGCCGCCGAGCTTTATCTCGACATGATCCCGGCGCCGCGTAACGCCGAGCGCGCGCGCACCGCCTTTGCACCGCCGACGCTCCAGCCGCTGACCCGCGATTTTGCCTTTCTGGTGCCGGCCGAACTGTCCGCCGATGCTCTGGTCCGCGCGGTTCGCGGGGCCGACAAGGCACTGATCACCGCAGCGCGGGTGTTCGACCGCTACCCGGGCGAGCAGGGCTTGAGCCTGGCGATCGAAGTCATGCTGCAGCCGGTCGACAAGAGCCTGACCGAGGCCGAGATCGGCGAAGTGTCGGGCAGAATTGTTGCTGCGGCCGTCAAGCTCGGAGCGATTATGCGGAGCTAATTGAGGGCGTTGATCGCGGCGTGGACTCGCGCTTCGACCTCGGCGCGCTTCAGCCCGGGCGGGATCACCTCGCCGACCTTGAAATGGATCGTCCCCGACTGCTTGGGCCCGTGCTGCGGCCACAATCGCCCGCTGTCATGCGCGATCGGTACTACCGGCAGCCCGAGCGCCCGGTAGAGGCCGGCGAACCCCGGCTGGAGCGGCGGAGAATCACCCGGCGCGACCCGCGTTCCTTCGGGAAAGATCAGCACTGGCCGGCCGCCCGCAATCGCCCCCTTGGCGGCAACCATCATGTCGCGCAGGGCCTTCGCGCCCGCCGCGCGATCAACGGCAATCGCGCCATAGCGCAGCGTCACCCAGCCGAATAACGGGATCACCGTCAGCTCGCGCTTCATCACCACCACCGGGGTGCGGGCGAAGCGCAACGTATCGACCGCCTCGACCATCGCCTGATGCTTGACCGCGATCAGATACGACCCGTCGGGAATCTCGCCGTCCCATTCGAAGCGGATCCGGAGGACCTTGCGCACCAGCCAGTAATGATAGGCCGACCAGGCATGGACCTGGCGCTGCACCGGACGACTGCCGAACGGCGAGACGAGGATCACGCTCAGCACATAATATAGCGTGCCGGGGTAGAACATCATTGCGAACAGGAATGATCGAAGCGCGTTCATCAGATGTCGAGCCATACCGCCAGCCGCCGCAGGAGATATTTGTTATATTCCGCGAACAAGGTCATGAAATTGGGCTCGCTCCGCACCGCGTCGGGAACGATCGTCACCTGACCGTCAAGTTCACGACCAAATTCATAAGCCGCCCGCCGCATGTGCCAGTCGCTGGTGATCAGCCGCGCCGAGCGATAGTTCTTCTTCTCGAGCCAGCGCCGTGCTTCCTCGGCATTGGAACGCGTGTCGACCGATTCCGAGCCAAGATCGACGCAGCAGCCCATCAGCGTGCGGCGTCCGTTGAGCCGGCGCACAAGATCTTCCTTGGTCACCGACGGATCGGCTCCGGCGATCAGCAGCCGCTTGGCCTTGCCTTGTCCGAGCATCTCGACCGCATGTTCGATCCGGCCGGTGCCGCCAGTGATGACGACGATCGCGTCAGTCCTGGCGGCATCGGTCGCCGCGGGCGCCCCAAGCGTCACCCCGAATAGTAGGAAGCCCAGCGCGTAGAGGATCAGCAGCAGCGAGCCGAAGCGGACGATCACAGGCTTGCCCTCAGCGCTTTCATGACCGCGCCGCGAGCAACGATCGTGGCCAGCACGGTCCCGGCCAGCGGCAGCAGGGCAAGCAGCAATATGTCGCTCGAGCCGAGCAATGGCCCGCCCGTCAAATCGGCCAGCCAGGTCGAGCCGCCGCCCGCGATCAGCAGCAACACGACCCCCGCCGCCACTGCCCCGGCGGTGCCGCCGGTCAATGCGTCGAGCGCTATCTTGCGTTGAAACAAGCGTGCGACCTGGTCGTCGGTCGCGCCGATACCGTGCATCACGTCAATCGTTGAGCGGTGCGTGTCGAGCGTGCCCCGCGCCGCAAGCACCACTGCCGCAGCGGTAGCAAGCGCGATCAGCAGCACGAGCGTCAGCGCCAACCAACCAAGCGAGCGCACTGCGCCGAGCACGGGCCCGAGCGAATCCTTATTCGCGACGAAGCGCGCGCCGGGCACGTTGCGCTCGACATTGCTGGCGATCGCCGCGACCGGGGCGTCGGGGGCGAGGTCAACATCGATGATCGCCGGCAGCGGCAGGTCCGACGCAGCGCCGGCCGGACCCAGCCAGCGCTGGAGGATCTTGCGCATTTCGCGCTCACTAACCGGGCGGACGGCGGTCACCCCGGGCGAAGCGACGAGCAGCGCCTGGGCTCTCGCCGCCTTGGCCGCGCCGTCGGCAATCTCGACCGAGTAACGATTGTCGACCCCGGCCGCGACCAGCCGCGCCGAACTGCCAAGCGCCAGCCCGGCCGCGCCGATCACAACCATCACGAACATCATGATTGCAATAACATATGGTGTCGGCCCCTGGAGGCGGCCTCCCGGAATCAGTCGGCGTTCGGCCGGAGTGGCGGCGAGGAATCCGATCATCCGGCCTGCTCCTGGCGGGACATTGGCGGATGCCTGAGCGATCCGGTCGGATCGACCATCGCACCATTGTCGAGCCGTAGCATTTGCGCCCCCGGAGTCGCGGCAATCAGCGACAGGTCATGGGTGGCAACGATGATCGTCGTGCCGAGCCGGTTGAGCGCCGTCAGCAAATGCAGGATTCGCCCAGCCATCTCGGCATCGACGTTGCCGGTCGGCTCATCGGCGACCAGTAATTCGGGCCGCGCGATGACCGCCCGCGCGATGGCAACGCGCTGCTGCTCGCCGCCCGACAAGGTCGGCGGGCGGGCGCTTGCCCGATCGGCGAGCCCGACCCACGCCAGCATCTCGCGCACGGGCACCTCGACGTCGGCTCCGTCGAGGCCGGAAATTCGCAACGGCAGCGCGACATTGTCGAACGCCGACAAATGCCGGATCAGCCGGAAATCCTGGTAGATCACCCCGATCCGGCGGCGGAAGGCGGGCATTGCCTCGCGTGGGGCGTCGCCAAGCTCCTCGTCGAACAAGCGGATCCGTCCGCGCGTCGGACGCTGCGCGAGGTAGAGCAATTTGAGCAGACTGGTCTTGCCGGCGCCCGACGGGCCAGTGAGAAAGTAGAAACCGCCGCGGGCCAGCTGGAAGTCGAGATCGCGCAGCACTTCGGCCCCCGTGCCGTAGCGCAGGCCTACCCGGTCGAATTCGACGATCGTCGACAGCTTGGTTTACCCCTGAAGCGGACGGAAGACGCCCGTCCCACCGCCTTCACTGACACAGGGACGCCCGCCTTGCCAATGGCGCCGACATGCTGTTACCGAATGATGACCATCTCGCGGGAGGATTGTTCGACCATCATGATCCTGACCTGTCCTGCCTGCACCACCAAATATGTCGTCAAGGATGGCGCGATTCCACCTACCGGTCGCCAGGTGCGTTGCGCATCGTGCAAGCATAGCTGGCACCAGGGGCCGGACGACCCCATGCTCGCAGCCGAAGCACCAGAGACCGAGCACCACAACGACATTGTCGAGCGTGACGAGGCGTCCCGCGCCGTCGCAACCAGCGAAGCGCCCAATCCGATCGACCAGATCATCACTGCGGTGCCGGGCGAGGTGCCGCTGCCACCTCCGCCGCCGCCTCAACCCGACGATCGTCAGTGGCAGCCGGTCGAGCCTGCAGCAGCGTGGGACGAAACAGCGGCAGGATCGACGGGCGAACCGGTCGCCGAGGATTTCGAGCCATTCTACGATCATGAGCCGATCGAGCAGCCCAAACGCAAATGGCCGATATTGCTGATGCTGATATTGCTCGTGGTGATGGCCGCAATTGCCTTCTGGTTCCTCGCGCCACCCGAGCTTCGTGCCCGCGCCGGGCTGGCATCGTCCAAAGAGTCGCAGCTTTATGCGGTGGTCAACACCGGCGATTACCAACGGCTGGCGAGCGGCAATAATTTGTTCACGGTCAGCGGACGGATCGTCAATTCGACCGATTCTCGCCAGCCGGTGCCGACCATCCATGCGGAACTGCTCGATGCGAGCAAGCAGAAGGTGATCTACAGCTGGACGATCTCGCCGCCGACCGGATCGCTTGACCTCAACAAGAGCGCAAGCTTCAATAGTGCCGAAGTCGATGTCCCCGAAGGCGGCAAGTTCATCCGCGTCCGGCTCGGCGGACCGGCTTAACTCAACTTATTCGAATTCGATCAGGTAGGCGTGGCGGCGCTGCCCGTCCTCGATGCGCACTGCAGCCTTAACCATGAGCGGCCTCGATGCCGGCCCCAGATGGACCCGCGCGCCTGACACGATACGCACGCTTGCACTCGCTGGCATGCGGGTCGCGACCGGCTGGGCGGGGGTCGAGGCAATTGCCGCGAGCGCGAGGAAAGCAAGGACCATGGCCACCGCCTAAGCCGGGCAAACGGCATGGTAAACAGCCTGTTTACCACTGTCCCGCGCAGGGACATGAGCAAAGCCGTTGCGCGCCCCCGACCGCTTTGCTAGAGGCCGCGCCTTGCCAGGGCGGCGGGGGACATTGCTTCCCGTCGCTTTTTCACGGATGCGGTCGTGGCGGAACTGGTAGACGCGCAACGTTGAGGTCGTTGTGGGCGAAAGCCCGTGGAAGTTCGAGTCTTCTCGACCGCACCATTTCTACCTGCCTACGAACCCGGATAATAGTTCGCATTAGCGAGGGCGTCAGCGCAAGGATGAGGTGAAGGATGCCATTTCTGCCAGTATTCCAGCAACTTCAGGGCTTTTTACGGCCCGCGCTGCGCCCAGCCGAGCAACCGGCGCCTCGGCGCTGACGATCGCGGTGAAGCCGAGGCCTCTGGCAACTTTCGCGATGTTTGCGCTCTCGGCCGAGATTCGAACGATATATTTCCCGTAAGTGACCCGTTCGAACAGGAAGAAGCCGTCATAATCACTGCGCGTGGTTGCGACGACCTTGCCCGAGGCATCGACCAACTCGAGCTCGAGCCCCTCGAAGCCCTCGCCCCCATCCTTCACTACCGCGCCCTCGATATCGCCCGCGCCAACCAGCGCGATTTCGACGTCGGCGGCTATCCCTGGACGCGGGGTGACGACCTGCAGCGCCTTCCTGGGGGTCAGCATCGGGTCGCTCAGGCTCGATGTATCGATTCCGACCGTGACCGGCACATAATTGGTCAGGCCGGCGACCAGCACTTTGCCTTGGGCATCGGTGGTGCGCTCAGCGAGGCGCGACCCGGTGGTGATTAAGGCCCCCTTTTCGACGGGTTCGCCGCTATCACGGCGGCCATTGCTGTTGAGGTCGCGGAACACGGTGGCGCGCACTGCGCCAGCGGTGGCGAGTTGCTGGCGCGACAGCGACAGGTCGCGGCGGCTCGAATCGAGCGAGAAATTGAGGTTGAAGCCGAGCGCAACCGAGCCGTCACTGGCCGCTTCGCCGGTCAGGGCGACCGCCATCGTGTCGAGCCGCCGGATGTGAGTCACCCGCGCTCGGGTCAGGCGGCTTTGCGCGTCATAGGCGATTGCGCCCTCGAAATCGGCTTTTTCCGACGCCGACCAGTAAGCCGACAGTTCGGCGGTCTTGAACCGGCTGTCGGGCGAAATCTTCCAAATGCTCGATCCGCGGATGCGCACCGCGCCGACGCGGCCCGAGGCGATCATCGATCCTTCAATTTCGGCCGGGGGGTCGGGGCCCCCTACTCCATTAGCCCCGCCCGATGCCCACTGGCGCCGGTAGCGCAGGTCTCCGGCGAGGTTGAAGCGATTGATATGGCTCGACAATCGCGCCGCCGCTTCGAGCTGGCGCGTACCATCTCCGCGTTCCGAATAGCGTATGTCGCCATGCACCGGGACGAGCGTACGGCCGATCTTTAGCGGCGCATCGAGCGACAGCCGTCCCTCGCGCACGCTCTTGCGCTCAAGGCCGTTGAGTCGGAAATCCTTGGCCATGATCGCTTCGGCGCTGAGATTGACACTGCCGATCTTGGTCAGCATTTGCGCCCGCGCGGCCATTCCGCCCTGGTCATCGCGCGCCACCGCCACTTCGACCAATGCCGCGCCGATCGATCGGCGGACGGTACCTTCGACATAGGTCAGCCGCTCATCGTCGAGCTGGAGTGCTTGGGCGGTGACTCCGACCGAGGTTTGCTGGTCGATGCCATGCGCCACCGACAATGTCGCCTGCGCGCGGGGGATATTGGGATCGTTGGAAGGCTTGAGGAAATTGACCAGGTCGCGGCCCGGCTGATTGACCCCGGCCCAATACCAGGTCTCACCGGGGGGGATATTGTCCTGGCCGACATTGACCATTTCGCTGCGGGTCTTCACCTGTCCTTGAGGGCCGTAAAGCACGATATCGATGCGATTTTCGCCGTAGAGCAGCTGAACCTCATCAAATTGGTAGCGCTGGTTTCCGGTATTTTCCGCAAATCCGAGCAATTGGCCGTTGCGATAGAGTTCGGCCTCCCAGCCGGCCGGCAAATCGCCCTCGAATCGCGTGCGGTCGAAGCTTGCCGGGGTAAATAGCGGCTGGTTGGTAACCGCGACCCCGCGGCCATTGGCACCGGCACCGAGCAAGCGGCTGTTATAACCTGCGACATCGCCGAATTCGAAGTTGGTCGCGTCAAGCGGACCAAGCAGTCCGCCGTCGGGGTCCGAGCGGAACGCGCGCAAGCGGACCGACTGCGGGTTGCCCTTGTCATCGGTCGAGGCCTGCGCATTGTACGACAGATGCGCGACCTCGCCCGCGGCATAGACCGCGACGCGGCGGTCGATCCTGGTCCCGGTCGAGGCGCGGTACGTCATTCCGCCGCTGACCACGAAGTCGAGCGCGGGCGCGCGCCACATACGGTACGGCAAGCGCACTTGCGGCAGCGACGACAATTCGATCGACGCATTCTTCTTGAGCAGGGCCGCCCGACGACGCCGCTCGACAGCCAATTCGACCGGCAATTTCGCTTCGGATTCGAGGACCAGCGCGGATCCGTTGGTCCTGGCCAAGACCTTGATCCCAAACCAGCGGCTCAACGCCACCGAATCGACGCACCAGCCCTCGGGCACGTCGCGCACCGCGCCCTTGGCGAGCACCTCGGCCTGGACGCCATAGCGAACCTGGCCCGAGCGCTGGTCGATGTGGATCCTGTACGCTTCCTTGAACGCCCAGCCGCTGGCGCTCTTCGATTCGAGGTCGATCTGCATCGGCACGTCGAGCGCGGTCAGGAAGTCGCCAAACACGATGCACGTGCCCTCGGGCGTGGCATACGCCCGCACCCCGTCGCCGAGCCGCTGCTGGCGGATGTTGACGTCGAGCAGGAACTGCTCGTCGGGATCGGCAGTCCAGCCATCGGCGACTGAACCAAGGCCCACCGGAGGAGCGGCGAGCGCGCCAATGGCGCCGGCCGAGACCAGCGCCATCAGCGCGAGCGTCGCCCGCCCCAATGTACCGAATGTGCGCATGACGCGCTGGCCCTGCTTCCTGTCGACCTAGCGCAGCACAGTTTTAGTTTCGGCGAGCGAAACCGGGCCGCTATCGGTCGATTCGACGAATTCAACGGTGACCGGTCCGGCGGCCGAGGTGGCAAACGCCGGATTGAGCGGAACCACCATGTGACGGGTTTCGATTTCGGTGTAGATTGCGACCCCGCGCTGGATCGCGATCGGATCCTTGATCCCGGCCTTGAACACGCGGACATCGCCGAATACTGAGCGGTCACCAGCGCGGGTCAGGTCGAGCGCGACCGCCGGTTTTCCATTCGCGCTGGCCAGCGCGACATTGGCGATTGCCACCTTGGCCTGGAGGTTGCCGAGGCGCACCACCACCGGGATGGTCACGCCGTAAATCGGGATCAATTCGAACGACACGCCCTTGACCTGGGTTGGCGGCGCGACGGGGCGCGGCGGCGGGACCGCGCGGAACAACAGGTGTGCGCGATATTCGCCGTCGGCAAGGCCGGCCGGCGCACGAGCAGCGATGCGGATCGTCTGTGGCTGGTTGGGGGCGATCGTTACCCGGCGCGGGGCGTAAAGGATCATGCCTTGCGCAATTTTCTCCCGCTCATTGGCGACCGCCACGTCGTCGAGCGACCCATTGCCCGTCATCCGCCGGAGCTCCACCGATATCCGATAAGTCGCGACATCGTCTCCGATGTTGCTCAGCACGATTTCGGTTCCGCGCGATCCGTTGAGGACGATCCGCGTCGGAGCAACCAGCAAGTCGCCGACCCCTGCTTCCGCGCGGGGTGTGGCGACCAAGGCCAACGGAAGGGCGAGTGCAAGCAACAGGCGGCGGGCAAAAGTCATCGATCAAACTCCACTAGGTCCAATTTGGTGGAGATTGATCGGAAATGGTTACTTTACCGCTAACCATGGCTGGTGATTGCTGCGAAGGCGGATGGCCAGACGCGGAAAGGGCCGCCGGATTACTCCGACGACCCCTTCGTTTGTTGCCCGCGCAAGCGCCCGAACAAGGTGCAGGCTGAAAGACTTACTGATAGTCAACCCGGACATCGACGACGCCCGAATAAACGCCATCGGTGGTCGCGGCGCCGATGACGATCGTTCCGCCGATGGTGAAGTCGAAGCCCGGCGAGCCCGAATTGGTCAGCGTGACGCTGGCGGCGCCCGTCGGGGTCATCGACAGGGTGGTGCTGTCGGTGCTGTTCGTCAGGTTGGTGGCGGCCTTAATGATCGTCACGACCTGGTTGTTGGTGCCGCGGACGTTGTAGGTCGGGACACTGGTTGTGCCCGAGCACTGCAGTTCGGTCGTTCCGGCGCCGCAATCGAGCACGTTGCCGCTGCTCAGCGCGACGGTGCGGTTGGCGGTGACACTGTTCAAGACGATCGTGCCGAAGTTGAGCGAGCCGGTCGAGGTCAGGCTGAGCGGGCGGATGATCCGCGCGGTCGCCGACGGCGGAGCGCCGGTCACGCCAACCGGAACGGCCAAGGCCGGCGTCGTGGCGAGAACGGTAGCGGCCAGCGCCGCAAACTTAACAAACTTGGTCATAGTCAAATCCCCACAGGTTCCGAATTCCGAGCGGTGCCCGGACAACCGGCCAACCGTGATGTTGTCATTAACCGCGACCGCTTACGGCTTTGCTCAACATCATGGTTAAAAGGGCGTTTAGGTTTGGTCCGGATCGGACCAGTCTCATCTGGAAGCGTTAAAGGTAGTCGACGGTGATCGGGATATCCCCGCGATAATCGCCTTCCACATTGCCCGACACGTCCAGTTCGCCGCCGAAGCGGAACCGCAGCATTCCTTGCGAA
>JAJAZM010000189.1 GCA_026785645.1 Sphingomonas bacterium
AGCCCGATCACATCCTCGATCTCGGCGCGGACCTTTTCGGGCTCGGCGGCGGGCAGGTCGATCTTGTTGATCACCGGCACGATCTCATGGTCATGCTCGATGCTCTGGTAGACATTGGCGAGCGTCTGCGCCTCGACCCCCTGCGCCGCATCGACCACCAGCAAAGCGCCCTCGCACGCGGCCAGGCTGCGGCTCACTTCATAGGCGAAATCGACGTGGCCGGGCGTGTCCATCAGGTTCATGGTGTAGGTCTCGCCGTCGGCCGCCTGCCACTTCAAGCGCACCGTCTGCGCCTTGATCGTGATCCCGCGTTCCTGCTCGATCTCCATATTATCAAGCAGTTGCGGGGTCATCTCGCGCGCGGTCAGCCCGCCGGTGGTCTGGATCAGCCGGTCGGCAAGCGTCGACTTGCCATGGTCGATATGCGCAATAATCGAGAAATTGCGGATGTTTTTCATCGGGTTAGTCAAAACAAATATCTCGAATGCCGGAGGGTCCTGTGGCGATTAGCAGACCCCCGCCGCGCTGTCATCGCCAGCAGTTGGGCCAGCAGTTGGGCCAGCAGTTGGGCCAGCAGTGGAACCAGCGGGGCGCGCAAACCGTATCCACTCCCAACAGGAGGATGAAGTTGATGGGCATCGATCGGCTGAAACGGCTCGAGCTGTGGGCGCGGCTGGGCTATGCTGCGCGCGGATTTGTCTATCTGTTTCTCGGCTGGGTCGCGCTGACCACCGGGCGCGCGCTGTCGACCGACGATGTGGTGGCCGAAGTCGAGCGCCTGCCGCTCGCGCCGGTGCTGCTTGCGGTGCTTGCCGCGGGGCTGTTCGGCTATGCGCTGTTCAAGCTTTATTCCGCCGCGATCGACCTCGACCACAAGGGCAATGGCACCAAGGGCCGACTGGCGCGCCTCGGCGGAGCGATTGGCGGGCTCGCCTACGTCGCGCTCGGCTGGCTCGCATTCAAGGTCTTGCTCGGCGGCGACGGCGACGGCGACAGCGTCGCGGGCCGCGCGGCAGGGTCGGGCGGCGCCGGGCAGGAGGCCGCGACCGACGTCGCGCAGGCGCCCGGCGGCAATCTGCTGTTGATCGTCGGTGCGGCAATCGTGGTCGGGATTGCGATCGGCCAGTTCGTAGTCGCGTGGAAGGCGAGTTTCATGGCCGAAATGCCGCGCTGCCCCGGCCTGGTTCGCCCGATCGGCCGGCTCGGCTATGCGGCGCGCGCGTGGATCATCGGGATGGTTGGCTGGTTCCTGCTCCGTGCCGGATTGGACGGCGAGCGAGTGCGCAATTTCGGCGACGCCTTGGCGCTGCTCAGGAACAATCATGAGTGGCTCTTCATGGTGATCGCGGCGGGAATGGTCGCGTTCGGGATCACCAGCCTGATGATGGCGCGCTATCGCCGGATCGAGGATCGCGACGTGGTCGACGACATCGAGCACGGGGTCGAAAAAGGCGTGGAGAAGGCCCAAGCTTCCGTCAAAAGCTGATTGATGTTAAACGATGGTCGGCGCGGCGTCGATGCGCTGTGGGGGGACTGTTCGTTCGGTTGTGGCAGCGCGGGGGCGCAGCGCCGCGATCGTCACCTCCCGCACCACCAGGGAGGCATTTTTAGTATGATCGGTCGTCTTTTCCTATCCGCGGCACTCGCCGCGACCGCGCTCACCGCCGCGCCGGCGTCAGCCCAGACCAGCAACACCAAGGCCAGTTCGGGCCGCAACATGCAAATGAACGCCATGTCCGAAATCCCGGTGTGCACCCGGCGGCTCGGCACCATCGCAATCGTCGAGCCCGACAATCAATGGTGGCGTGAATTGAACCTCGGCAGCCCCGAGGCGATCCTCAAGATCTTCGTCGCGCGATCAGGCTGTTTTGGCATGGTCAACCGCGGTCGATCGATGCAGAGCCGCGCGATGGAACGCGCTATGGCCGACAATGGCGAATTGCAGCAGGGCTCCAACGTCGGTCGCGGCCAGGTCAAGACCGCCGATTATTTCCTCGAGCCAAACATCGTCTCGGCCAATCGCAATTCGGGCGGCAGCAATGTCGGCGCGGCGGCGGGTGCATTGGGCGGCCTGTTCGGCGGCTGGGGCGGCGCGGTCGGCGCAATCGCCGGTGGGATCAACGTCAAGAAGGGCGAGGCCAATGTCACGCTGTCGGTGGTCAACGCCCGCACTACCGAGGAAGAGGCTTTGGTCGAAGGCTATGCCCGCAAGAAGGACGTCAGCTGGGGCGCGGGTGGCGGTGCCGGCTGGTGGGGTGGCTTCGCAGCGGCGGGTGCCAGCGGTTACCAAAACACCGAGATTGGCCAAGTCATCGTGCTGGCCTACCTCGACGCCTATATCCGGCTGGTGACCCAACTCGGTGGCCTCCCCGCCAATGCAGCGGTGGCGGCTCCGCAGGCACGCTAATCGCGATCGAATGAAGCGAATGGCGCGGCTGGCAACGGCCGCGCCTTTTTCGTTTTCAGCGCCCTCCCGCCATTCGTCGAAAAAGCGTCAGGCTTTGGTGATTCCTGTTGCAGATCAAGAGTCTCGACTTAGGGTGCAGCCCACACCGACCATCCTTCGGAGACCCCATAATCATGCGTGCGACCCTTCGCTCATCCGTCCTGCTTGCCAGCGCCTCGCTGCTCGCCGCCTGCGCCACCAATCCGCCGGTCCAGACCGCCAATTCACCGCAAGTCGATGCTGCTGTAGCTAAAGCGCTAGCCGCGACCACCGAGCCCGCCTCGCTCTCCTCGCTCGTCAGCCAGGTCGACATCCCGCACCAGACGTTCAAGCTCGCCAATGGCTTGACGGTGATCGTCCACGAAGATCGCAAGGCGCCCGTCGTCGCGGTCAGCACCTGGTATAATGTCGGGTCCAAGGACGAGCCCAAGGGCAAGACCGGTTTCGCGCATCTGTTCGAGCATCTGATGTTCAACGGGTCGGAGAATTTGCCCGAGGATTATTTCACCTATCTGCAGCAGATTGGCGCGACCGATTATAACGGCACCACCTGGTTCGACCGGACCAATTATTTCGAGACGGTGCCGACTGGAGCGCTTGAGCGGGCGTTGTTCATGGAAAGCGACCGGATGGGCTATCTGCTCGCCGCGATCGACCAGAAGAAGCTGACCAACCAGATCGGCGTGGTCCAGAACGAGAAGCGCCAGGGCGACAATAATCCCGGCGGGCTGGTCGGTTATGAAGTGCAGGCCAATCTGTTTCCCGACGGTCACCCCTATCAGCACGATACGATCGGATCGATGGCCGACCTCGACGGGGCAAGCCTGGCCGACGTGAAGCAGTGGTTCATCGATAAATATGGCCCCAACAATTCGACCCTGGTGCTGGCCGGCGACATCAATGCCGCCGAGGCACGGCCTTTGGTCGAGAAATATTTCGGAAGCATCAAAGCCGGACCGGTCAACATCCCGGCCGCCGCCGACGTCCCCACGCTGGCCGCGACCAAGTCGATCGTGATGA
>JAJAZM010000190.1 GCA_026785645.1 Sphingomonas bacterium
CCGCAACATCATCCTGATGCTGATGGCGATCGAGCTGATCCTGCTCGCGGTGAACATCAACCTCGTCGCGTTCAGCGCCTATCTCGGCGACATCACGGGTCAGGTGTTCGCGATGTTCGTGCTGACCGTCGCCGCCGCCGAGGCCGCGATCGGGCTCGCCATCCTGGTGATCTTCTTCCGCCGTCGCGGCTCGATCGCGGTCGACGATGCGAACCGGATGCAGGGCTGATGCATCCCGTCCTGCTGATCGTCTTCCTGCCGCTCATCGCCGCGCTCATTGCGGGGCTGGGCGGGCGCATCATCGGCAAGACCGCCTCGAAGGTCGTCACTACCGGCGCGCTGATCTTCGGCGCGTTGCTCAGCTGGCCGATCTTCTTCTCCTACCTCGGCGGCGGCGCGGAGACACAGCTCATCCCGGTGCTCGACTGGATCCGCTCGGGCGACCTCAGCGTCGATTGGGCGCTTCGGGTCGACGCGCTTACCGCGGTGATGCTGGTCGTCGTCACCACCGTCTCGAGCCTCGTCCACCTCTACAGCTGGGGCTATATGGAGGAGGATCCAAGCCAGCCGCGCTTCTTCGCCTATCTCTCCTTGTTCAGCTTCGCGATGCTGATGCTGGTCACCGCCGACAGCCTGGTGCAGATGTTCTTCGGCTGGGAAGGCGTCGGGCTCGCTTCCTATCTGCTGATCGGTTTCTGGTACCACAAGCCCTCGGCCAACGCCGCCGCGCTCAAAGCCTTCGTGGTCAACCGCGTTGGCGATTTCGGCTTTTCGCTCGGCATCTTCGGCACCTTCCTGGTGTTCGGCACCGTCTCGATCCCGGCCATCCTCGCCGCCGCGCCGTCGATGGCCGGATCGACCATCGGTTTCGCCGGGATGACGGTCGACACCATGACCTTGCTGTGCCTGTTGCTGTTCGTCGGGGCGATGGGCAAATCGGCGCAATTGGGCCTCCACACCTGGCTGCCCGATGCGATGGAGGGACCGACCCCGGTGTCCGCCCTGATCCACGCCGCGACGATGGTCACCGCGGGCGTGTTCATGGTCTGTCGCCTGTCGCCGATGTTCGAAGTCTCGCCCGACGCGCTCACCGTCGTCACCTACGTCGGCGCCGCCACCGCCATTTTCGCCGCGACCGTCGCTGTGGTGCAGACCGACATCAAGCGCGTCATCGCTTATTCGACCTGCAGCCAACTCGGCTACATGTTCTTCGCCGCCGGCTCTGGCGCATACGGCGCGGCGATGTTCCACTTGTTCACCCACGCCTTCTTCAAGGCCCTGCTGTTCCTCGGCGCCGGGTCGGTGATCCACGCGATGCACCATGAGCAGGACATGCGGCATTATGGCGGTTTGCGGAAGGAGATACCGTACACCTTCTGGGCGATGATCTTCGGCACGCTGGCGATCACCGGGGTTGGCATTTTCGGGATCGGCTTCGCGGGCTATTTCTCCAAGGACGCGATCCTCGAAAGCGCCTTTGCGAGCGGCACCGTGGCGGGCACCATGTCGTTCGGGATCGGGGCGTTCGCCGCCCTGCTGACCAGTTTCTACAGTTGGCGACTGATCTTCCTGACCTTCTTCGGCAAGCCGCGCTGGGCGGGCAGCGAACATATCCAGCATGCCGTCCACGGCGATCACGACGACGAGGCCGAAACCGCGTCCGACCATGACAGCGCCCACGATCATGGCGCGCGCGCCGCGACCGGCACCGCCGGCTATCACCCCCACGAAAGTCCGTGGACGATCCTCGTCCCGCTCGCCTTGCTGTCACTCGGCGCAATCTTCGCCGGTCTTGCCTTCCACGAAGCCTTCGTCGGGACCGAAGCCGGCGCGCATTTCTGGCGCGGCAGCATCGCCTACAGCGAGCAACTCGCCCATGCGATGCACGAGGTGCCGTCGTGGGTGAAATACACCCCGCTGGCGGTGATGCTGGTCGGCGTCGCGCTCGCCTATCGCAATTATATGGCCAAGCCCGGCGCCCCTGCGGCGTTCGTCGCCTTGTTCCCGCATCTCCACCGCTTCCTGATGCACAAATGGTATTTCGACGAATTGTATGACGCGATCTTCGTCCGCCCGTCGTTCGCGATCGGTCGCTTCCTGTGGCATCGCGGTGACGAGCAGACGATCGACCGCTTCGGCCCGCATGGCGCCGCAGTCGCGGTCGGCCTCGGCAACCGGCTCACCACCCGGCTCCAGTCGGGCTATGTTTACAGTTATGCGCTGGTCATGCTGCTCGGCCTGATCGCCGCGACCAGCTGGGTAATCTGGTGGGCGTCGTGACCGGTCTCCCGATCCTTTCCATCCTGATCGCCGTCCCGCTCCTTGCGGCCGTCCTCGCGCTGTTCCTGAAGGCTAGCGGTGCGCGCTGGATCGCGCTGATCGCGACGCTGATCGACCTCGCGCTCGGGATCGCGATGTGGGTCGCCTACGATCCCGGCGGCGCGCAGTGGCAATTCGTCGAATCCTTTGGCACCGGCCCGATCGTCTGGGCGCTCGGGATCGACGGAATCGCGCTGATGCTGATCATGCTCAGCGTGTTCCTGATGCCGATCTGCATCGGCGCCTCGTGGCGCTCGATCGAGAAACGGGTGCCCGAATATATGGCCGCCTTCCTGCTGATGGAGGCGCTGATGATCGGCGTGTTCGCAGCGCAGGATCTATTTCTGTTCTACATCTTCTTCGAAGGTGGCCTGATCCCGATGTACCTCATCATCGGCATCTGGGGCGGGGCCGAGCGGATCAAGGCGAGCTACAAATTCTTCCTCTACACGCTCGCCGGGTCGGTGCTGATGCTGGTCGCGATGCTGGTGATGATCGGCGTAGCCGGCACCTCGTCGATCCCCGCGCTGATGGCCTATGATTTCGATCCCGGGCTGCAATATTGGCTGTGGCTCGCCTTCTTTGCCAGCTTCGCGGTCAAGATGCCGATGTGGCCGGTCCACACCTGGCTTCCCGACGCCCACGTCCAGGCGCCGACCGCAGGCTCGGTGATCCTCGCCGGCGTGTTGCTCAAAATGGGCGGCTACGGCTTCGTCCGCTTCAGCCTGCCGATGTTCCCCGAGGCCTCGGCCGAGTTCGTGCCGTTCGTGTTCGTCCTGTCCGGGATCGCGGTGGTCTACACCTCGCTGGTTGCGTTGGCGCAGCGCGACATGAAGAAGCTCATCGCTTATTCCTCGGTGGCGCATATGGCGTTCGTCACCTTCGGCCTGTTCGCCTTCAACCGGCAGGGGATCGAGGGCGCATTGATCGTGATGCTCAGCCACGGCCTCGTCTCGGCCGCGCTGTTCCTGTGCGTCGGGGTGATCTACGACCGGCTCCACACCCGCGAGATCGACCGTTACGGCGGCCTGTCCGACAACATGCCCGGCTATGCCTTGCTGTTCATGCTGTTCACCATGGCCAGCATCGGCCTGCCCGGGACCAGTGGCTTCGTCGGGGAGTTCCTCGCCTTGGTCGGCACCTATCGCGCCTCGTCATGGGCAGCAATCGTCGCCTCCATCGGCATCATCCTCGGCGCGGCCTATATGCTCTATCTTTACTGGCGCATCGCCTACGGCACCCAGCGCAACGCCGACGCTGCGGCGATGCCCGACTTGAACGCCCGCGAATATTGGCTGCTCGTCCCGATTGCGGCGGCGGTGCTGTGGATGGGAGTCTATCCCGAAAGCTTCCTGCGGCCGATGCGCGCCGACGTCGGGCGCCTGCTCGAGCGGATCGAGCGCGCCGCGCCGCCGGGGGATTCGCACCTCACCGCCGGCAAGCCCGCCGCTGCCAAGGCTGAGGCCCACACCACTCAGGCGGAAGCTCACTGATGAACCTCGCCGCCATTCTCCCGGAAGTGATCCTGACCCTCGGCGCGCTCATCTTGATGATGGTCGCCGCCTTCGGGGGCCACCGCGCCGCCGGAGTCACCACCTGGGTCGCAGTCGTGCTGCTGGTGGTCGCCGCAATTGCCACCCTCGGCCGTCCGCAGGATGCCGGGCCATTGTTCGGCGGGCTGATCGTCGCCGACGGCTTCGGCGCATTCGGCAAGGTGGTGATC
>JAJAZM010000191.1 GCA_026785645.1 Sphingomonas bacterium
CCCGCCGCGGGGCGAGCGGGAGCGCGGCGCCCGCGCGGCCATGCACGGTGCGGCGGCCATCGTCATCGCGCGCCCCGATCCGCGACCGCCGCGCCCGCGCTGCGGCGCGCGCGGGGGCGGGCGGCGGGTCGAGGAACGGCAGCCTGACCGGGTCAGCCTCGCCCCACAGCAGGCAGGTCAGCACCAGGCTGGAGAGGTCGGCGTCGAGGATTTCGGGGGGGTCGTGGGCGGGGAGCGCGGCGGTCGCGGCTTCCTCCCACAGCCGGATCGCGACCCCCGACGCCTGGCGCGCGGCGCGGCCGGCGCGCTGGGTTATCGCGGCCCTCGAGGCGCGCTCGGTCACCAGCCGGGTCAGCCCCGCCCCGCGATCGTAGCGCGGCCGCCGCGCAAGCCCGCAGTCGACCATGATCCGCACATCGTCGAGCGTCAGGCTGGTCTCGGCGATGCTCGAAGCGAGGATGAGTTTGCGGGTGCCGGGCGCGGGCGGGGCGAGGGCGGCGCGCTGCGCAGCGGGATCGATCTGGCCATGCAGCCGGTGGAGCACGACGTCGGGTGGCAAATTGCCAAGCGCCTCGGCGGTGCGCTCGATCTCCGCCACTCCGGGGAGGAAAGCCAGCAGCGACCCTTGATAATCACCCAGCGCGCGCCGCACTGCGGCGGCCATTTGCGGCTCGATCCGCGCGCCGGGGTCGCGGCCATCATAATGGATCGTCAGCGCGAAGCTCTTGCCCGCGCTTTCAATCTTGGGCGGATCGCCGAGCAGCCCGGCAAAGCGCGCACTGTCGAGCGTTGCGGACATGGCGAGAATTCGCAGATCGGGGCGCAACGCCGCCGCCGCATCGAGCGTCAATGCAAGCGCCAGGTCACTATCGAGGCTTCGCTCATGCACTTCGTCGAACAACACCGTTGAAACTCCGGCCAGTTCGGGATCGGCCTGGAGCCGCGCGAGGAACACGCCGTGGGTCATCGCGATCACCCGGCTCGCCTTGCCGACCTTGCTGTCGAGGCGGGTCTGGTAGCCAATCGTCGCCCCGGCAATTTCGCCCCGCTCACGCGCCATATACTCGGCCGCCGAACGCGCTGCGAGCCGCCGTGGCACCAGCAGCAATACTTGGCCCACGCACCATGGTTCGCCGAGCAACGCCGGCGCGACCCGCGTCGTCTTGCCTGCCCCCGGCGGCGCGACCAGCAAGGCTCGCGGTCCCGCCCGGAGCGCAGCGAGCAAATCCGGAAGCACCGCATCGATCGGGAAGATTGGGCTCACCGCCGCCGTCGGCGGCTTACTGCGGCATCTCGACGTGGCCGCCGAACCCGAACCGCATCGCCGACAACATCTGGTCGGCATAGCTTTCCTCGACCCGGCTGCGGTAGCGCGCGAACAACGACGCGGCGAGGACGTCGACCGGCACCGATTCCTCCATCGCCGCATCGATCGTCCAGCGACCCTCGCCCGAATCCGCCACGCGCCCGGAGAATTTGGACAGCGACTGGTCGTCGGCCAGCGCGATTGAGATCAGGTCGAGCAGCCACGACGAAATCACGCTCCCGCGTCGCCACACTTCGGCGATATCCGACAGATTGAGGTCGTAGCTGGTATCGAGCTCTTCATTGGCCCGCCCGCGGAGGATATCGAAGCCCTCGGCATAGGCCTGCATCATGCCATATTCGATGCCGTTGTGAATCATCTTGGTGAAATGGCCCGACCCCGCCGGACCGCAGTGGACATAGCCATGTTCGGCCTTCCATTGATGCGCCGATTGCGACCTTTTGGTACGCTCCACCGTGCCGATGCCGGGCGCCAGCGTGGCGAACAGCGGATCGAGCAGATCGACCTGCTCCTTGGGCCCGCCGATCATCATGCAATAGCCGCGAGTGAGGCCCCACACGCCGCCCGACACGCCGACATCGACGAAATGCATGTCGCGTTCCGCCAGATATTTGGAGCGCTCGATGTCATGCTTCCAGAAGCTGTTGCCGCCATCGATGACGATCGCGCCGGGCTTCGCGACATCGGCGATTTCGCGCATCACGCTGTCGGTGATCTTGCCTGCCGGAAGCATTACCCAGAAGATCGCCGGGGAGGGCAATTTTCCGGCCAGTTCGTCAAGGCTCGCGGCACCTTCGGCACCGTCCTTTGCAAGCGCAGCCACCGCCGCGGCATCGCGGTCGTAGGCTACGACCTCATGCCCGCCAGCGATCAGCCGCCGCGCCATATTGCCGCCCATTCGCCCAAGACCGATCATGCCGAGTTTCATGCATTTACTCCCAACATGGAGGCGAGGATCAATATGCCCGCGCCACCGCAAATTCGGCCGCTTCGACCATCGCCCCCTTGGCCCGACCGGCGGGGAAGGGGGCAAGCGCGTCGATTGCCCGGCGGGCGTAGAGCCGTGCGCGTTCCATCGTGTCGGCCAGCGCCCCGCTCGATCTCACCAGTGCGATCGCCTCAGCCAAGTCGGCGTCGGAGGCGCGGGTACCGGCCATCGCCGCGGCCCAGAATTTGCGGTCGGAATTACTGCCGCGCGCATGAGCAAGGATCACCGGAAGAGTCATCTTGCCGTCGCGGAAGTCGTCGCCCTGACCTTTGCCCATGGTCGCCGCGTCCGACGAATAATCGATTGCATCGTCGACCAGCTGGAACGCGATCCCGAGGTTGCGGCCAAAGCTGTCGAGCGCGGCCTCGGCCTCGTCCCCGGCCTCGGCCACGACCGGTGCGATCCGGCAGGCGGCGGCGAACAAGGCGGCGGTCTTGGCGGCGATGATGGCCAGATAATGATCTTCGTCGGTGTCGATCCGGCGTTGTGCGGTCAATTGGTCGACCTCGCCCTCGGCGATCACCGCGCTGGCGTGGCTGAGGATCTTCAAGACTCTCAGGCTGCCATCCTCGACCATCAGTTCGAACGCCCGGCTGAACAGGAAATCGCCGACCAGGACGCTCGCCGGATTGCCCCAGATGAGATTGGCGGCGGTCTTGCCGCGGCGCATGTCGGAGCCGTCGACGACATCATCGTGGAGCAAGGTCGCGGTGTGGATGAACTCGACCGCAGCGGCCAGCTTGTGGTGACGCGTGCCCGGATAATCGCACAGTGCCGCACTGGCCAGCGTCAGCATCGGCCGCATGCGCTTGCCGCCGCCGGCGATGAGGTGCCCGGCAAGCTCGGGGATCAGCGCGACCTTGGACTGCATTCGGTCGAGGATCACGGCGTTGACCGCGTTCATGTCGGCGGCGACCAGCTGGACCAGTCGGTCGAGGCTGGGCGGCCGGCCCGACTCTGGGCGCTCGGCGAGATGGTGGACGGTCGCGGTCACGGCCGCCGCCCTAGCCGGACGGCGGCAGATTTCCTAGCCTCTACCAGACTTTGACCCGCTTCTCCGGCGACAAATAAAGCGCATCGCCGGGTTTAACGCCAAACGCGGCATACCAAGGGTCGAAATTGCGGACGATCCCGTTGACCCGATATTTGGCCGGGCTGTGGGGGTCGGTCAGCAGTTGCTGGCGGGCCGCATCCTCGCGCCGTTTGCCCTGCCATGCCTGGGCATAAGCGATGAAAAAGCGCTGGTCGCCGGTCAGCCCGTCGATCACCGGCTGGGAGCCGTGCTTCGCAACATATTTGCGATACGCCGCATAGGCCGCCTCGAGCCCGCCGAGGTCGCCCAGATTTTCGCCCAAGGTCAGCTGGCCGTTAACTTTGTTGCCGGGGATCGGCTCATAGGCATTGAACTGGCCAACCAGTGCCTGGGCATTCTCGGTGTAGGCCTTGGCGGTGGCCGGGCTCCACCAGTCGCGGATCCGCCCGGACGCATCGAACTTGCGCCCCTGGTCGTCGAACCCGTGACCGATTTCATGCCCGATGACCGCGCCGATCGCGCCATAGTTTAGCGCCGGGTCGGCATTGGGGTCGAAGAACGGCGGCTGGAGGATCGCGGCGGGAAAGGTGATCTGGTTGTTGAGCGGGTCATAATAAGCGTTCACGGTTTGCGGGGTCATCCCCCACAATCCGCGATCGACCGGCTTGGGCAGCCGCGACAAATCGAGCCTGCGCGCGAAGTCGGCGGCGCGGATGCCGTTGCCGAGCACGTCGCCGCGCTTCACCGCCATCGACGAATAATCGATATAGTTGACCGGGTGGCCAGTTCGCGGATCGAATGCGGCGAGCTTGTCGAGCGCTTGCTTGCGGGTCGCGTCGTCCATCCACGAAGCGCCGGCGATGAGGTCGGCATAGGATGCGCGAAGGTCGGTGATGAGGTCGCCCATCACACGATCGCTGCTCGCCGAATAATGGCGTTGGACATAGATCTGTCCAACGCCCTCGCCGATCGCGGCATTGACCATCTGGATGCCGCGCTTCCACCGGTCGCGCTGTTGCTTCACCCCGCTTAGCTGGGTCGAGTAGAATGCAAACCGGCGGTCGTCGAAGGCCTTGCTGAGCGACCCGGCGTGATCGCTTGCAAAGCGGAATGCGAGCCATTCCTTCCACGTCGATAAGGACGTGGAGTCGAGCAATTTTCCGGCGCCGGCTATGGCTGACGGTTCGGCCACGATCAGGATCGGCACCGCGCCGAAGCCGGCCTTGTCGAGCGTCGCGATCCAGTCGAATTGCGGCGCGGTCGCGGCCATCTTTGCGCGGTCCATCGGGTTAAGGATCTTTTCGATGTCGCGGCGGTCGGCGGCGGGCCACTGCGCCGTCGACAAAGCGGTCTCGAGGGCAATTATGCGGTCGGCGCTGGCGCCGTCGTCGGCGATTCCGGCGAGTTTCTGGATGGCCATGATGTAGCTTCGATACGCCGTGCGGTGGGCCACCATCTTGGCATCGGTGGCAAGATAATATTCGCGGCTGGGCAGGCCCAGCGTCGACTGGCTGACCGCGGCGATGTAGCGCTTGGGGTTCGACGGATCGGGCAGGATCCCGGCCTCGAACGGGCTGGCGTAGCCGGTTTCCATAAACAAATCGAGCAATTGGCGGCGGTCGCGAACCGCGTCGATCCGCGCCAGATAGGGCTTGATCGGGGCCGCACCGAGGCGATCGATCGCGGCGGTGTCCATCCAGCTGCCGTACAGGTCGCCGACCTGCTGGGCGAGGCGCGAGCCCTTGGGCTGGCGCGCCATTTCCTCGACAATCGCGCGAACCTGCGCCTCGGCCTGGTCGGACACCACGACCCCGACCCCGGCACTGCTGCGGTCGGCGGCGATCGGGGTCGCCTTGTCCCAGCCGCCGTTGACGAAGGACCAGAAATCATCGCCCGGCTTGACCGATCGGTCCATCGATGACGGGGCATAGCCCCAGCTGCCGTATGATGGCTTGGCTGTGTTTCCGCCGGGGGCGGCCAAGGCTGGCGCGGACAAAGCTGGCGCGGCCAAGGCGAGCGCGGCGACGGCGCTGGCACCGAGCAACAGGTGACGAATGACCATGGCAATATTCCCCGCGATGAACAAACGCCGATTGAACCTGCGCAAATGATTGGCGGCAACCGTGAATTCGACCAACGGATGGAAAAATCAATCGGCCCGGGGCAGCGACAGCGTCGTCATCAGCCCGCCGAGGTCGTCGCTTTCGGCCAGCGATATCGTCCCGCCATAAATTTCGGCGACGTCGCGAACGATCGCGAGACCCAGCCCGGTGCCGGGTTTGCCGGTGGTGTCGAGCCGCGCGCCGCGGTCGAAGATCGCTTGCCGTTCGGCTTCGGGAATCCCCGGCCCGTCATCCTCGACTGCAATCTCGACCTTGTCATCACCGCCGCGCGACACCGTGACGAACACCCGCCCGCCGCCATATTTCGCTGCATTCTCGATCAGATTGCCGAGCATCTCATCGAGATCCTGGCGCTCGATCCGCACTTCCGCAGCCTTGTCGCCATCGATATCGACCGTCACCGCCGGATAGAGCCGCGACACCGCCCGCTCGACCGCTTCCAGGCTGTCCCACACTTTCGCTCGCGCCTGGGCCGAGGCGCGGCGGCCGATGGCGCGGGCGCGTGCCAGATGGTGGTCGACCTGGCGCCGCATCGTCGTTGCCTCGCGGCATACCGTGTCGGCCAAATCGGGGGCCTGCGCGGTGGCGGCGTTGGTGATCACCGTCAGCGGCGTTTTCAAGGCATGGGCCAGATTGCCAGCGTGGCGCCGCGCTTCCTCGGCCTGCTCCTCGTCATGGGCCAGCAGCGCATTGATCTCCTGCACCAATGGATGGACTTCGCGCGGGAAATTTTCGGCAATCCGCCGTTGTCGACCGCTGCGAATGGCGATGACTTCGGTCCGCACCCGGCGCAGCGGCCACAGCCCGAAGCTCGCCTGGAGCGCGGTCAGCACCAGCAGCCCGAGCCCGAGCGCGGCGAGGCTGCGGAACAGGGTGGCGCGAAAGTCACTGATCTGGCGATCGAGAATTTCGCGCGATTGCGCCACTTGAAACCGCCAGCGGGTCGATGATCCGGGGAGGATCACGTCGCGCTCGACGATCCGCAGTGGCTCGCCCTCAAACTCGGCGCTGTCGTAATTGTGAAGCTCGACGTCGTTGTGCGCGGCATCGACCCGCAACCGCCGATCCCACAGCGAACGCGACGGAAACGTATCGGTCCCGGTCCCCGAAACCTGGAAATAAACCCCCGAATAAGGCTCGAGAAACCGTTGGTCGGCGGGCGGTCGGCTGAACCTCACTTCGCCATCGGGACCGATTTCGGAGCTGGCGATCAGCGCCTTGTTGAGAATATATTCGAGCTGCTCGTCGAAATTCTCGGTCAGCGATCCGGTCAGCACCCGGTCGAGTGCATAGCCCCCGCCGAGCAGCAATACGCCGACCCACAATGCCGCAATCCCGATCAGCCGCCGGGTCAGAGATGTCAGGCCGCGCCGCTTCCCCGCCAGACCGTGCGGCACGACCGGCTGGGCCGGCGGGGCTGGGCTCAAGCGCCAGGATCCTCGAGGCTGTAGCCGAGGCCGCGGATGGTGGTGATGGTGTCGGCACCAAGCTTTTTGCGGATGCGCGTCACGAACACTTCGATGGTATTTGAATCGCGATCGAAATCCTGATCGTAAATATGCTCGATCAGCTCGGTGCGGCTGACCACCTTGCCCTTGTGGTGCATCAAATAGGACAGCAATTTATACTCCTGCGCGGTCAATTTGACCGGCTCTCCCGCGCGGCTGACCTTGCCCGATCGCGCGTCGAGGCGGATTTCGCCTGCAACCAGTTCGGAGCTGGCATTGCCCGACGCGCGGCGGATCAGCGCACGCAGGCGGGCGATCAATTCCTCGGTCTGGAATGGCTTGGCGAGATAATCGTCGGCCCCGGCATCGAGGCCCGCGACCTTGTCCGACCAGCTGTCGCGCGCGGTCAGTACCAGCACCGGCATCTTGCGGCCTTCCTTGCGCCACCGGTCGAGTACGGTCAGCCCGTCGACTTCGGGCAGGCCGAGATCGAGCACTACCGCATCATATTGCTCGGTTTGCCCAAGATAATGGCCATCTTCGCCATCGGTGGCGAGGTCGACGGCATAGCCCGCGCCCTCGAGCGTCGAGCGCAACTGGCGACCGAGATTGGGTTCGTCCTCGACGATCAGGACTCGCATTTTGTAATTCCCCTAAAATTCGTTTCGCCTCTCAAACACCTGACAAGCTGAACGGTTGCTTGGGCGAGCACAAGCTTAGGTCAAGCTGGCCCCGGGGCGGATCTCAATGTGAGGCGAGAAAATGGGTGGTATTCGACGCCAATCCGGTTAGCGTCGCGGCTTCGTCAGGGGAGAAAATGGTATGCGTAGGATCGCACGCCGCATGATCGCGGCGCTTTTCACTTTTATCGCCTTCGTTACGCCCCTGGCCGCTCGACCGCTCGTCTTTCCAGCCCCCGATCGCGAGCTGATGGTGCCGGTCGCCGGCGGTCGTGTCTACGTCCGGGTCAATGGCGACCTTCAAAGCGGTCGTCCGCCGGTGATATTCGTCCACGGCGGCCCTGGCGGCACGCATCGTCCGTTTCTCGATGCCCTCGCACTCTCCGACCAACGCGCCGTAATCCTCTACGATCAGCTCGACAGCGGCCGTTCCGATCATCCCGGACGAGCCACGAACTGGACCGTCGGACGCTTCGTCGGCGAGCTCGAATCGATCCGCGCGGCCCTTGGCATCGACCGCTGGTATGTCGGTGGCGCCAGCTGGGGCGGGACGATCGCGCTTGAATATGCCGCGCGGCGGTCGGCAGCGCTGGCTGGGGTGGTGCTGGCGAGTCCGCTGATATCGACGAAAAGCTGGATCGCCGACGCCAATGCTCTGCGCGCGACCTTACCCGTCGAGACCCAGCGCACAATCACCCGTTGCGAAACCCGCAAGCCTCCGGCCAAGGTGCATTGCGACGCGGCGACAAAGATTTTCTACGACGCCTTTAACCGCCGCGAACTGGAGATCCCCGCAGCATTCAAAAGTCCGAGGAATCCGGCTGATCGCGGCAATAACGAAATGCTGTACAATCGGATGTGGGGATCGAGCGAATTCGTATCGACCGGAACGCTCAAATCCTACGACGGCGAGCCATTGCTCGCGCGGCTCGACGGTCGCCAAACGCTGTTTGTGGTCGGGCAGTATGATGAAATCCGCCCGGTCACCGCAATTCGTTTCGCGCAGCGGGTGAAGGGCGCCGAGATCGCGGTCATTCCGGGTGCCGGCCACGCCACCTTGTCTGACCGTCCGGACGAAACGGTAGCGGTGCTACGCGCATGGTTCGACCGGCAGGATCGAAAGCTTCGGTAAAGCACGCTCGTGCGCTTGAGGTTAGCGCCCCGAACGCCCGACGATCCGCCCGGTGGCGGCGTCGACATCGACCCAGATCACGCGGTTGCCGCGCATGAATTTCAGGCGATAGGTATCGCCGCGAAATTCGGGGCCGAGATATTCGGCGTCGCCCAGCTCGCGCTTCACCCGGTCGCGGATCACCGGCAGCGGGATCGCACGGCCCTCGTTCGTCGCCCGGAACGCCTGGTCCTGGTCGCGCGGACGATCGGCCAGCGCCGGGCTGGTGAGGAGGCCGGCTGCCAGAGCAGCGGCGAGGAGGGGACGGAACATGGTCATACGCAAATCTTTCTGTGCCCCTCTCCTACGTTCGAGCCATTGAATGACTTATGAATGGGTCGATGGGTCCCATTCAGCCGGCCACGCGACTGGCCCAGTGACGGACGCGCAATGCTAGGCTAGGCGGCGCGTCATGGCACCCCCCATCTTATCCTTCGAGAATCTCGGCCTCCATCAGGGCGAAGGCTGGCTGTTCAAGGGCATCGACGTCTATGTCGGGCCGCGCGACCGGCTGGCGCTGATCGGCCGCAACGGCGCGGGCAAGACCACCCTGCTCAAATGCCTCGCGGGTACGATCGATACCGATTTGGGCTCGCGCACCATCGTCCCCGGCACCCAAGTCGTGTTGCTCGAGCAGGACCCCAACATGACCGCTTACTCGACCCTCGAGGAGTGGGTGCTGGGCGGGGAGGGGGCACCGCAGCCGCACCAGGCCGCCGCGATCGCCGACCAGATCGGGATCGACCTCACCCGCCCCACTGCCACCGCCAGCGGCGGCGAGCGGCGGCGAGCGGCGATCGTCCGGGCGCTGGCACAGGACCCAGACGTCTTGCTGCTCGACGAGCCGACCAACCATCTCGATCTTGGCGCGATCGACTGGCTCGAACAATATCTGATGCGCTTCAAGGGCGCATTCATCGTTATCAGCCACGACCGCACCTTCCTCGCCCGGCTGACCAAAAGCTGCATCTGGCTCGATCGTGGCAATTTGCGTCGGGCGGAAATCGGGTTTGGCGGGTTCGATGCCTGGACCGAGGCAGTCTATGCCGAGGAGGAACGCGCGGCGGACAAGCTCGACGCCAAGCTGAAGCTCGAATTGCACTGGCTCCAGCGCGGGGTCACGGCGCGGCGCAAGCGCAACCAGGGGCGGCTCGCCAAGCTCCACGAAATGCGGGCGCAGCGCGCGGCGATGCTCGGGCCGGCGGGCGCGGCCAAGCTCGGGCTGGCGCGCGACGACATCAAGACCAAGACCGTGATCGACGCCGAACATGTCACCAAGAGCTTCGGGGAACGCGCGATCATCAAGGATTTTTCGTTCCGCATCACGCGCGGCGACCGGATCGGGCTGGTCGGGGCCAATGGCGCGGGCAAGACCACCTTGCTCAAATTGCTGACCGGTGAACTGGAGCCCGACAGCGGCAAGGTGACCAAGGCCAAGACCTTGAGCGGTATCGTCATCGACCAGCAGCGCAAGTTGATGTCGCCCGAAAAGCGAGTCCGCGATGTGCTGGCGGAGGGCGGCGACTGGATCGAAGTGCGCGGGGTCAAGAAGCACATCAAGGGCTATCTCAAGGAATATCTGTTCGATCCCTCGCTGACCGAGGCTCCGATCGGAACGCTGTCGGGCGGCGAGCGATCGCGCCTCCTCCTCGCCCGCGAGTTCGCGAGAGCATCGAACCTGCTGGTGCTCGACGAGCCGACCAACGACCTCGACCTCGAGACGCTCGACCTGCTCCAGGAAGTGATCGCCGATTATGACGGCACCGTGCTGATCGTCAGCCACGACCGCGACTTCCTCGACAATACGGTGACCGTGACGCTGGGGCTCGACGGATCGGGTAAGGTCGACATCGTCGCGGGGGGGTATGAAGCGTGGATGCGGCAACGCGCCGCCGCCGCCCCGCAGCGTTCCACGGCCCAGGATGCCAAGCAAAAAGCGCCTGTCGGCGCTGCTGGACCCCGGCCGGCGCCGGGGAACAGGAAGCTCAGCTTCAAGGACCAGCGCGACCTCGACCGCCTGCCCGCCGAGATCGAGCGCATCGAAGCTGCAATCGCCGCCGACGAAGCCGCGCTCCACGACCCCGACCTGTACGCCAAGGACCCGGCGCGGTTCGCGGCGCTGACCGAGGCGATCGACGCCAAGCGCGCGGTCAAGGACGCCGCCGAACACCGCTGGCTCGAAGTCGCCGAGATGGCCGAGGGGCTGGCGGGCTGAGCGACGGCGGCGCTAACGTCACAAGAGTCAGCAACTAAGCGGACTTTTTCGCAGGCTGCTGGGCGAAGATGGCGTCGATGAAGATGGATTGACGCTGCAAAGAGCCGAGCGCGAGGTATGGCAGATCGGGGGCCTGTAGGACAGCGAAAATGCTGTTACGCCGATGTCTGCTTTCGACCCCTTGCGGACATTCCTGACTGCTTGCACAACAGGCGCATGAAGTGGAAAACTGCAACGAAGTGGGGTCTGCTCGTTTGGCTCGTGACCATGACCGGCACTGGCGCCTTTATGTTCTATACGGACTTCGCTGCTCAGGTGGGGAAGGCGGAGGCGCTGAAGCGCTTTGCCCTCGTCGCAGTCGTAACTTTGCCTCTCATCACATGGCTCATTAGCAAAAGCATTGATGACTTCGCAGCTTTCCGAGCGGCATGGCCAACGAAGGCCACTAAAAAGAAGAGTGGCTCTTAGGTCCGCTTTCCACCCA
>JAJAZM010000192.1 GCA_026785645.1 Sphingomonas bacterium
ACCCTGATCCTGACCCGCATTACCCCCGCGATCCGCACCCTCGCCCTGGGCACCGACGCCGACCCGGTCCGGCTCGAAATCTTCAACAACCTGTTCATGGCCATCGCCGAGGAAATGGGGGTCGCGCTGAAGGCAACCGCGACCTCGGTCAACATCAAGGAGCGGCTCGATTTTTACTGAGGCTTGTTCGACGCGAGCGGCGCGCTGATCGCCAATGCGCCGCACATTCCGGTGCATCTCGGATCGATGGGCGAAAGCATCAGGGTGATCATCGAGACCCGAGGGTCGGCGCGCGACGGCCGCGGAATCCGCCACGGCGACGCCTACGTCCTCAACGATCCCTATCGCGGCGGCACGCACCTGCCCGACATCACCGTCATCGTCCCGGTGTTCTACGACAACGCGACCGATCCAACCGCCTTCGTCGCCGCGCGCGGCCACCATGCCGATGTCGGCGGGATTGCGCCCGGGTCGATGCCCCCCGACAGCCGCACCATCGCCGACGAAGGCGTGCTGATCGACAATCAACTGATGGTCGACGAGGGGCGGTTCCTCGAAGCCGAGATGCGCGCGATCCTCTCCACCGGTGCCCATCCCGCGCGCAACATCGACCGCAACATCTCCGATCTTCGCGCCCAGCTCGCCGCCTGCGTCCGCGGGGCCGACACCCTGGTCGACACCGCGCGGGAGCAAGGCGCGGACGTGGTGGCCGCCTACATGAACCACGTCCTCGCTAATGCCGAGGAATCGGTCCGCCGCCTGCTCGACCGACTGGACGATGGCGACTTCACTTATGCCATGGACAATGGCGCCGAGGTGCGGGTGGTGATCCGCATCGACAAGGCGGCGCGCTCGGCAATCTTCGATTTCACCGGCACCAGCCCGCAACTGGCCGACAATTTCAACGCCCCGCGCTCGATCGTTCGCGCCGCCTCGCTATACGTCGTCCGAACCCTGATCGACGACGTCATCCCGATGAACGACGGTTGCCTGCGTCCGATCACGCTCATCGTCCCCGATCGATCGATGCTTAGCCCGGCCTTTCCCGCGGCGGTGGTCGCGGGCAATGTCGAGACCAGCCAGGTGGTGACCGACGCGTTGTTCGCTGCCACCGGCCGCCTCGCACCGTCGCAGGGGACGATGAACAACTTCACCTTCGGCAACACCGCCTACCAATATTATGAAACGATCGCCGGCGGATCGGGCGCGGGGCCGGACCATGACGGCACAGATGCGGTGCAGACCCACATGACCAACAGCCGTCTGACCGATCCCGAAATATTGGAAACGCGCCTCCCGGTGCGGCTCGATATTTTCGCGATTCGCCGTGGATCGGGGGGCGAGGGCGCGCATCATGGCGGCGACGGGGTAGTACGCGCGCTGACCTTCCTCGATCCGATGCGCGCCAACATTCTCGCCAATCGCCGCACGATCGCGCCGCGCGGGATTTGCGGCGGCGGCGATGCGCTCCCTGGCCGCAACTGGGTTGAACGCGCCGATGGAAGCATCGAGATGCTCACGGCCACCGCCTCCGCCGAGATGCAGGCCGGCGACCGCTTCATCATCGAAACACCCGGCGGCGGCGGGTTTGGTTCACCTCGGCCGTTCGTCCCGAGCGAAGTCGAGGGAGGTGTCTCGAATCCCGAGCGAGTCGAGGGGCTCCACACAAACGGAAAGAGAGGGACATGATCAATTATTGGCCGCTGATCGGCATCCTGCTGGTCGTCCTCGGCTTCGCGCTGAAGCTCAACCCGATGCTGGTCGTCACCGCCTCGGCTTTGGTCACCGGGCTGATCGCGGGGATGGGGCCGGTCGAGGTCGTGTCGACCTTCGGCAAGGCGTTCAACGACAATCGCATCATCGCCATCGTGTGGATCGTGCTGCCGGTTATCGGCAGCCTCGAGCGCTTCGGCCTCCAACAGCGCGCTTCGAGCCTGATCCGCTCGCTGAAGGGCGCGACGGTCGGCAAATTGCTGATCCTCTACCTCGCCTACCGCCAAATCACCGCCGCGATCGGGCTCCACTCGACCGCCGGCCACCCGCAGACCGTCCGCCCCCTGGTCGCGCCGATGGCGCTGGCCGCGGCGGACAAGCAGCATGGCCAGCTTGGCGCAACTCAAGCCGACAAGGTCAAGGCGATGGCCGCGGCGACCGACAATGTCGGTTTGTTCTTCGGCGAGGATATCTTCTTCGCGATCGGATCGATCGTGCTGATCCAGCAGACGTTGGCGACCTATGGCTACGATCTCGCCCCGCTCGAGCTTGCCTTATGGGCGATCCCCTCGGCGATCGGTGCCTTCCTCATCCACGGTTTCCGATTGTGGCGCTTCGATCGCTCGCTCTCCGTTCGTGCCGAGCGGGGGGATGAGAAATGATCACCCTCCACTGGCTCTACATCCTCGCCGGGTTGATGTTCGCCGCCTTCGCCATCCTCAGCGCCACCGACCGAACCAATCCCAAGCGCTTCGGCAATGCCGCTTTCTGGGGACTGATGGCGGTCAGCCTGCTGGTCGGCGACCGGATCGGCGATTTCGGCAATGGCTTGCTGGTGCTCGGACTCGCCGGGCTGGCGGGCTTCCACTTCCTCGGTCGCGGCCACCCGCCGACCACCAGCGAGGATGAGCGCGAAGGCTTTTCGGCGCGCTTCGGCAATCGCCTGTTCCTCCCGGCCTTGATCATCCCCGCGACCGCATTGATCGGCACCTTGGTCTATAATTACACCCCGCTCGGCGGTGCCGGATGGATCGAGCCCAAGCGCGAAACCTATGTCTTCCTCGCGATCGGCGTGTTGCTTGCGCTCGCCACGATTTACGCCTGGCTCCGGCCACCCGCCCTCGCGCCGCTCCAGGAAGGCCGGCGCCTGATCGATTCGATCGGCTGGGCGGCGGTGCTTCCGCAGATGCTCGCCGCGCTCGGCGTATTATTCGCCGCAGCCGGGATCGGCGATGCCATTGGCTCGCTGGCCGGGATGGTCATCCCCGACGGCAACCTGATCCTCACCGTGGTGATCTTCACCGTCGGCATGGCCTTGTTCACGATGATCATGGGCAATGCCTTCGCTGCCTTCCCGGTGATGGCCGCGGCGATCGGTGTGCCGCTGCTGATCGTCCAGCACAATGGCGACCCGGCGGTGATCGGCGCGGTCGGGATGCTGGCCGGCTTTTGCGGCACGTTGATGACCCCGATGGCGGCCAACTTCAATCTCGTCCCCGCGGCGTTGCTCGAGCTGAAGGATCAATATGGCGTCATCCGCGCGCAGATCATGACCGCGCTGCCGTTGTTGGTGCTCAACACGATCATCATCGCTGTGGCGGCGTTCCGATGATTCTCGATCAGGCCATGGCCGCGCGGATGGCGGCGATCGCGCTCGGCCACGTCACCCGCGAATATCCGCACAAGCTCGATCATGTGATGGGCGGCGATGGGGATGCCCGCACGCCCCGCGACCTCCACCCGATCTTCTTCGGCAGTTTCGATTGGCACAGCTGCGTCCACGGCTGGTGGACCCTGCTGACGCTGCGCCGGATGTTCCCGGAGATGGCCGAGGCGGGCGCGATCGACGCGCTTGCGGCGGACAGCTTCACTTGGCCAAAAGTCGCGGCCGAACTGGCCTATCTCGATCGGCCGCAGTCGGCGGGGTTCGAGCGGCCCTATGGCTGGGGCTGGCTGCTGTATCTGCATCTTGAGGCGGCGCGTCACGCGGATCACGATTGGGCCGCAGTGCTCGAGCCGCTGGCGCGCGCCTTCGCCAATCGTTTCCCAGTTTACCTCTCGAAGCTGACCTATCCGATCACCGTCGGCACCCACTTCAATACGGCGTTCGCCCTGATCCTCGCGCACGAATGGGCGATGCACCGCGACCCCGACTTGTTGCTTGCAATCGAGCGCTGGGCGGAGATCGGCTTTGCCTCGCGGCAGGACTATCGCGGCTGGGAACCGGGCGGAGACGAATTCCTGTCGCCCGCTTTGACGGCGGCACACCTCATGAGCCGGGTCCGTGGCCGCGCGGACTTCACAACTTGGCTTGACCGTTTCCTGATTGATGGCGGACAGATCGACCGGTTGTTCGAACCGGCGTTCGTGTCGGATCGGAGCGACGGCAAGATCGCCCACCTTGATGGACTCAACCTGAGCCGAGCCTGGTCATTGCAAGTTCTGGCCCGAAAGATCGCGCCGCATCCGCGCCTGGCAATGTTTGACGCGTTGGCTGCCCAGCATCTTGCCGCCGCCATGCCGCACATCGCCGGCGACTATATGGGCGAACATTGGCTGGCGAGTTTCGCGCTGCTGGCGCTGACCGCCTAGACGATCCCGAACGTCCAGCCTTCGGTGCGGGCGATTTGGGGGGTTAGTCCGGGCGGGTAGAAGGCGCGCGGGTTGGCGAGGTGGGCGAGCATCCCCGCCGCGGTAACCAAGGCGTCGGTCTGGTGATCGCTCGGGATAGTTCGCAGCTTC
>JAJAZM010000193.1 GCA_026785645.1 Sphingomonas bacterium
CACCTCGCCCGCCACGATGATGGCGAGCTCTACCTCCAATATAGTTTGAGCGAGGCGTTCGGCTTCGACGACGGACGCCTCAAGACCGCCGATTATAACAATGCCTCGGGCTTTGGGCTTCGCGGCGTGACCGGCGAGACCACCGCCTTCGCCCATGCCAATGAAATCAGCGCCGCCGCGATCGACCGCGCCGCCGCCACCTTGCGCCTGCTCGATCCGGCCAAGGGCGCGCCATCGGGCCCGCCGCCGCGCACCAATCAGTCGATGTATGGTGCCGACGATCCATTGAGTGCGATCCCGTTCGCCGACAAGGTTCGGTTGTGCGCCGAGATTGACGCCGCCGCCCGCGCCCGCGATCCCCGCGTCGACCAGGTCAGCGTCAGCCTCGCGGCGAGCTGGTCAGTGATCGACATCGTCCGCGCCGATGGCTTTGTCGCCAGCGACATCCGCCCGCTGGTGCGGCTCAACATCTCGATTGTCGCGAAACAGGGTGACCGCCGCGAAACCGGCACCCACGGCATCGGCGGCCGCTATCTGTACGACCGCCTGTTCGATTCCGCGACTTGGCAGCGCGGGATCGACATGGCGCTTGCCCAGGCGCTGGTGAACTTGGAATCGGTGCCCGCACCGGCCGGCGAAATGCAGGTGGTGTGCGGTCCCGGCTGGCCCGGCGTCTTGCTCCACGAAGCGATCGGGCACGGACTCGAAGGCGATTTCAACCGCAAGGGCACCTCGGCTTTCTCGGGCCGGATCGGCGAGCGCGTTGCCGCCCCGGGCGTCACCGTGATCGACGAAGGCGCGATCGAGGGCCGCCGCGGAAGCCTCACCATCGACGATGAAGGCACCCCGACCGGCCGCACCGTGCTGATCGAGGATGGCATCTTGAAGAGCTATTTGCAGGACCGGCTCAACGCCCGGCTGATGGGGATGCAGCCGACCGGCAATGGTCGCCGCGAAAGCTTCGCCCATGCGCCGATGCCGCGCATGACCAACACCTTCATGCTCGGCGGCAATGACGATCCGGCCGAACTCGTGACCCGCGTCAAGGACGGCATTTACGCCAAGAGTTTCGGCGGCGGCCAGGTCGACATCACCAGCGGCAAGTTCGTTTTTTCCTGCACCGAGGCGTACCGCATTCGCGGCGGCAAGATCGCCGAGCCGGTCAAGGGCGCGACCCTGATCGGCGACGGGCCGAGCGTGCTCACCAGGGTCACCGGAATCGGCAACGACCTCGCCCTGGACGAAGGCATCGGCATTTGCGGCAAGGCCGGCCAGTCGATCCCCGCCGGGGTTGGTCAACCGACCCTGCTGGTCGACGGGCTGACAGTGGGCGGCACTGCAACCTGATGATCGAGGTCGGGCGTTATTTCACCCAGGTAGAAGCCGACCTCGCCCGATTATTGCTCGAAAGTCACGGCATCGATTCATTCCTGCTCGACACGCAGATGAGCAATTTCTTCGGCGGCGCGTTGACCCCGGTTCGATTGCTGGTGCTCGACGAAGATTTGCGCGAAGCAAGCGCGATATTGGCCGAGGATCGCCCGGCTTAATCCCGCAGCAAATGCGCCACCGGGGCCAGGCTGAATCCCGCCCCGTCGGCGCAGCGGTCGAGCTCCTCGCGCGGCACGCCATTTTCGCTCTGCGCCACCGCCCACGCCAAGGCCGAGCGATTGCCTGATCGGCAGAACGCCACCATCTTGCCGTCGCCCACCTCGCGAAGCGCTTCGCGCATCGCCTCGACATCGGCCGGACCCATGCCGCGCACGATCGGGACATGGCGATATTCCAACCCTGCGGCTTTGGTCGCGGCCTCGATCTCGGCGCTGGTCGGCTGGCCTTCATCCTCATTGTCGGGACGATTGTTGACGATCATCGTCACCCCGAGGTCGCGGATCGCGGGGATCTCCGCGGGGGTGATCTGGCCGCAGACGAAGGTCTTGTCATCAAGCTGCCGTTGCATCGCCCGTCTCCATTGCCTGGTCGAGCGCCGCAAGCAGCGACTCGCCATGTCTCTCCAGCTTGGTATCGCCGATCCCGTCGATCGCGGATAGCGCCTTCAACGATCCGGGCTTCGTCGCGGCGACCGACCGTAATGTCGAATCGTGGAAGATGACGTACGGCGGTACCGCCAATTCCTTCGCCCGGTCGCGTCGCCACGCGCGCAACGCCTCGAACAACGGATCGTGCGGCAAGTCGGGCGACGACCCGCGCACGCGCCGCACCCGTTTGGGCGGCACCGCGATGACCAGCCGCTCGTCGCCCTTCAGGAAGGCCTTTGCCGCTGGCCCGAAGCTCAATCCGCCATAATCGTCGGCGCGAAGCGCATCGCGCGCCTGCAAGCTTCGCGCGACCGGCCGCACCAGCGCCAGTTCCTCGGCGTCCATGATCCCGAACACCGACAATTTGTGATGGCCGAATTGCCGCACTTTCTCATTATCGTCGCCGCCAAGCACCGCCGCCAGATGCGCGATCCCGAACCGCATCTCGGTGCGGAACGCCGCCGACAGCAATTTGCGCGCCACTTCGGTGACGTCGATCGTCGCCGGCGGGTCGATGCAATTGTCGCAATTGCCGCACGCTGCGGGCGGCTCCTCGCCGAAGTGGCGAAGCAGGATTGCGCGGCGGCAGGTCGCGGCTTCGACGAACGCGGCGAGCGTGTTCAACCGGTCGCGTTCGGTCGGTCGCCGAGCTTCCTCAATCTCGGTTTCGATGCGCCTTCTTGCCCGCGCGAAATCCTCGGCGCCCCAGTAAAGCCATGCCTCGGCCGGGTCGCCGTCGCGTCCGGCGCGGCCGGTCTCCTGATAATAAGCCTCGATCGACTTGGGGATTCCAGCATGCGCAACGAACCGCACGTCGGGCTTGTCGATCCCCATCCCGAACGCCACCGTCGCCGCCATCACCATATCTTCGGAGGCGACGAATGCGGCCTGGTTACGCTGGCGAATCTCGCCCTCGAGCCCGGCGTGATAGGCCAGCGCGCGGCGCCCACCTTGATTGGCACCGCCGCCAAGCTGTTCGGCTAGTTTCTCGGTCGCGTTGCGGCTGGTGGCGTAGACGATGCCCGGCCCCGGCTGGTCCTTGAGCAGCACTTTTAGCTGGCTCCCGATGCCGTCGCGTGGACGGACGTGATAGCGGATGTTGGGTCGGTCGAAGCCGGCGACGATCATCCCCTCCTCGGGGATTCCGAGCTGGACCAGTATGTCGGCGCGCGTGCGGCGGTCGGCGGTGGCGGTCAGCGCGAGCCGGGGTACATTTGCATGCTGGTCGAGCAACGGCAGCAGCAGGCGATAATCGGGGCGGAAGTCGTGGCCCCATTCGCTGACGCAATGCGCCTCGTCGATCGCAAACAGCGCTATCGGCAAGTCCTTGATATTGCGCTGGAAATCCTGCGTCGTCGCGCGTTCCGGGGCGACATAGAGCAAATCCAGCTCCCCCGCTCTCAACTGCTTCCATATGATGCTCGGAGTGTGACTCAAACTGGTCAGCGCCGCCGCTCTTACCCCGAACCCATCCGCGCTCCGCACCTGGTCATGCATCAATGCAATCAATGGCGAGATCACAATCCCCGTCCCGCGCCGTTCCAGCGCGGGCAATTGATAGCAGAGCGATTTTCCCGCCCCGGTCGGCATCACCGCCAGCGTATGCTTCCCCGCGACCGCCCGCTCGACCACGTCGCGCTGGACCCCGCGAAACGCCGAGAAACCGAACCGCTCGTGAAGCAATGCCTCGAGGCTCATTCGACAATCTCCTCGAGCTCGCGCTCAGCCGCCTGCCGGGCCCACAATTCCGAATAGAGCCCGCCCTTGGCCAGCAATTCGCCATGAGTCCCGCGCTCGGCCACCTGGCCCTCGTCGAGCACGATGATCTGGTTGGCCCCGACGATCGTCGACAAGCGGTGGGCGATGACGATCGTGGTGCGGTTGCGGGCCACCCCGTCGAGCGTCGCCTGGATCGCTTCCTCGGTGCGGCTGTCGAGCGCCGATGTCGCTTCGTCGAGGATCAGGATCGGCGGATCCTTGAGCAGGGTCCGCGCGATTGCCACGCGCTGCTTCTCGCCGCCCGACAATTTCAGCCCGCGCTCGCCGACCATCGATTCATAGCCCTTGGGAAGTGCGGCGATGAACGTATCGATCGCCGCGCCCTTGGCGGCCGCTTCGACTTCGTCCTGCCCCGACCCGTCGCGGCCATAAGCGATATTGTAGCCGATGGTGTCGTTGAACAACACTGTATCCTGCGGAACGATCCCGATTGCGGCGCGCAAACTGCCTTGCGTCACGGCGGCGATGTCCTGCCCGTCGATCGTGATCCTGCCGTCGGTCGGCTCGTAGAATCGGTAGAGCAATCGCGCGAGGGTCGACTTGCCCGCCCCCGACGGCCCGACCACGGCGCAACTGGTTCCCGCCGGCACGTCGATGTTGACGCCCTTCAAAATGATCCGCTCGGGCTCATAGCCGAAGGCCACGTCCTCAAACCGGACATGGCCGTCGGCGACGACCAACGCGACGGCGTCGGGCGCATCGACGATCTCGGCCGGGGTATCGAGCAAAACGAACATCTGCTCCATGTCGATCAGCCCTTGCTTGATCGACCGGTAAACCCAGCCGAGCATGTCGAGGGGCCTGAACAATTGCATCAGCAAGGCATTGACCAGCACCACGTCGCCCGGGGTGAACTGACCCCTGCTCCAGCCCCACACCGTATAGGCCATCGCGCCGGCCATCATCACATTGGTTATCAGGCTCTGGCCGACGTTGAGCCACGCCAGGCTGGTCTCGTTCTTGACTGCGGCGCGGGCGAAGGCGCCAGTTGCCTGGTCATAGCGCTTCGCCTCACGTTCCTCGGCGCCGAAATATTTGACGGTTTCATAATTGAGCAGGCTGTCGACCGCGCGGCCGATCGCTTGGGTATCGACGTCGTTCATCTCGCGCCGAAGATGGTTGCGCCAGTCGGTGATGGCGCGGGTGAAAGTGATGTAGATCGCGACCATCGCCAGCGTGGCGACCACCAACCCGATCCCGAATTTGATGTAGAAAATGACGCAGATCGCGATCAGTTCGATGATCGTCGGGGCGATGTTGAACAGCAGGAAGTATAGCATCATGTCGATGCTCTTGGTGCCGCGCTCGACGACCTTGCTCAACGATCCGGTGCGCCGCTCAAGGTGGAAACGAAGGCTCAGCGAGTGAATGTGACGGAACACGCGCGCCGCAAGCCGCCGCGCCGCATCCTGCCCGACCTTTTCGAACACCGCATTGCGCAAATTCTCGGCCAGCACCCCGCCGAACCGTGCCGCTGCATAGGCCACCACCAGCATCGCCACGGCGCCGAACAGCGCCGTCTCGGCCGACATCGCATCGACCACCGCCTTGTAGGCGAACGGCATGATCAGGGTGATCGCCTTGCCCCCCAGCACCAGCACAATCGCGACCACTACCCGGAAGCGAAGCAAATTATCATGCTTGGGCCACAGCATCGGCAGGAAGCGCCAAAGCACGGCAAAGCTTCCTTTGTCCTTGGGTAGCTCGTCCAGATTGGTGTCCCTCATGCAACAGCTAGGTAGGGGGCCGCGCGTCCTGCCGCAACGCAATCGACGAAGCGGTTGGAACCGGGCGTTAAATTGAGGGTTAAGTGGTCAAACGAACGGAGAGTGAGATGGGCCCGGTCGGTTATTTCATTGCGATCCTCGGTTGCGCCGACGGCGGCGCCTCGTGCCAGACCGTTGCGACGCTAGCGCCGCGCTATGAAAATGCCGCGCAATGCGCCGGCGCCCGCGACTCCGCCCTCGACGCCAATAGCGATCTCGATTTTCCGACGCTGATCGCACAATGTCAGAAGGCGTCACTTCGTCCCGCCGCGGTTCGTGACACGGTTCGTCCGTCGGGCAACGCCAAGGCCGCGTGAGCATCCGCCGCTGGACTTGGGTCCGCGACCGTTGCATTCCGGTTATCGATGGGGCCGGCAAAATCTGCGAACAGCAACTTCCCGCCTTCAGGGCCGGCTTCTCGAACTGTGCTTTGGCTGTTGCTACAATGGTACAAGCGCAGCGGCTGGACTGCACACGGTACCATCCCGGAAACCCGCAAGTTCATCATCGTCGGCGCTCCCCACACCAGCAATTGGGACTTTGCAGTGTTCGTCGGAACGGTTCATGCAAAGGGTCACCGGGCGCGGTTCATCGGCAAGCAGAGCCTGTTCCGCGGCGCGTTGGGTGGCTTCATGCGGGCGCTCGGCGGGGTTCCTGTCGACCGCCGCGCGCCTCAGGATCTGGTCAGCCAGATCGTCGAGCAGATCCGCCTCCAAGATGACTTCATTCTCATCGTTGCCGCCGAGGGGACTCGCGACCGGACGACCAGATGGAAGACCGGATTCTACCAGATAGCGCTTGGCGCCGGGATACCGATCGTCTGCGCCGGCCCCGATTATCCCGCGAAGCGCGGGATCTTCGGCCCGATTATTCATTCGACCGGCAATTATGACCGCGACATGGCGCCCGCCTTCGCTTTCTTTCGAACCCTTAAGCCGCTCCACCCCGAACGATCCGCCTTCCCCGGCGACCCAGAATGAAGAGAAGTTCGCGAATTTCACCAACTTGTGGTGGCAATGCATTGGTAAATTCCGCCTGACCAGTTGACAGATCAATGTATTCATTGAACTTTTTCGGATTGGCACGCTCCCTGCATCGAAGGATACATCATCCATCGGGGGTGGCGAAAGGGAGTAAAACCTATGATCGTCTCACGCATTCTTCTTCGCGACGCCGCCGTCTCGCTGGCCGGTGCCTTCATCTGCGCGATGCTGTTCATCAGCGCCGCCGTCGCCCCGCTTCCGATTGCCTGACAGCCAACCGGGTGACATTCTTTATGCGGAAAAGGTTTTTCCAATGAACAGACGTTTCATTCTCAATCGCCAGGACGGCAAGCTCATGGGCATTGCCGCTGGGCTGGCCGACTGGACCGGGGTCGATGTAGTGATCATACGCTGGGCCATGATCGCAGCGACCCTCCTCACCGGGCCAGTGACGATCCTGATCTACATATTGACCGGGTGGTTGGCGGCCGATCGCTAGGGTCGATTGTCTGGTCGCGCCGCCCCTACCGGGCCGGGCCGAAGCAGGATAGGGTCGTGCCGGTCGGAACCGAGTTGACGGAGAAAAAAATATGGAGCGCGAAGGGGATGAGGTGCATGTCACCGAAACCGAAGCCAGCGGCGGATCGCAGCCGCATGTCGTTCGCTACGTCCTGGGGATTTCGCTGCTGCTGGTGGTCGTGCTGATGTCGGCGGTGTGGATCATCGGTTCGACCACACTATAGATCGAATACCGCAATTATCGGCTTGTCGCGCCGATTGTTGCGTAGTTGCAACAACCCCAAGGTTAAAATTTCTATATTACTGTTAACCTCTTCTTTTAACGGAAATTGCGGTTCAGCGTTGGCTTCTTGAGGGAACACTCCGGGAGCCAATATGATTTCCAGGCCGCTCCGTGTGATGCTCGCAATCGCAGCCGCTTTCATTGCCAGTTCCGCCGTAGCCCAGACGGTCGCCTGGCCCGATTCCCGCGTCAATCGCTTGCGCGACCTTTCGGTTCGCCCAGTGACTGCGAACGGGCCAGCCAGCCCCGACGTCTTCGGCACTGCTGCGATCGGCGCTGGCGTCACCTTCTATGATGCCCGTTTTCGCCGGGTCTCGCTGGCCGATCGCACTGATCCAGCCGTGCTCGCCATTGCCGAGCAACTCTGCGGTCTGTCCCCCGCCGAGCAGCTCGCCGTCGTCCAGCGCGAGGTGTTGGCGAGAGTCAAATGGATGACGGATCTTGAAACTATGCATGTTGCCGATCTCTGGGCGAATGCCGGCGAAACGCTTCGGCGCGGGGCCGGCGACAGCGAGGATATCGCAATCGTTCAAATGCAGGCGCTCAAAGCGGCCGGCTTCAATTCGCGCGATCTGTATATCAGCATCGGCCGGCAAAAACCGATCGGCGCGCATATCGTACTGCTCGCCCGGACGTCCGACGGCTTCATGGTGCTCGACGATCGCGTTGGCCGCCCGATGCTGGCGCAGAGCAACCGGCAATTCACCCCGGTGCTGACGATCGGCGAAGGCAAAAGCTGGATCCACGGCCGCCGCATCGGCGCGATGACGATCCACGCTAGCGCGCGCTGAGTGCAAACGACGGTGGTCACCACCTATCCCACGCGCTAGGATGCATTTTTCCCGTGGAGACCGATATGCGCGTGGCCCTGACCGCTTTATGCCTGGCCCTGGTTGCGGCCCCAGTGACTGCCGCGCTTCCGACCGGCACCAAGGCACCCAGTTTCGTCACTCAGGGGGCGCTCGGCGGCAAGCCGTTCAAGCTCGATCTTGCCGAACAGCTTCGCCACGGGCCGGTGGTGCTTTATTTCTATCCCAAGGCGTTTACTAAGGGCTGCACCCTCGAGGCCAATGCGTTCAGCGTGGCAATGCCCGAGTTTAAGGCCGCCGGGGCACGGGTCATCGGGATGAGCGCTGACTCGATCGATACGCTCAAGAAATTCTCGATCGAAGGCTGCCGCAGTGCCTTTCCGGTCGCCCGCGCCGACAAAGCAGTCATCAAGGCCTATGATGTCGCTATCCCGGCGGTCGGACTGAGTAGTCGCACCAGCTATGTTATTGGGCGCGACGGGCGGATCGTGATGGTCCACAGCGAAATGGACTGGAAAGACCATGTCACCAAGTCGCTTGCCGCAGTCAAATCGCTCAAGCGTTAACCGAAAGGGAACGACAGCGAAGCGATCGTTCGTCGGCAGAGATTGGTCGTTAACAGACGATAATATCATCATTCTATCGCAACTCCCGGTTCGTTTGGTCGGAAACAATGCACCCCGACTCCAGCTGAGCCAGTTGGTTGGGCATGATGAACATATACCTCTTGAATCGTTCGGGCCTGGCCGCGATTGCCGCAGCCACTGCCCTCCTTGCCACCCCCGCGCTGGCGCAGGACGCGGTGCCGGTCGTTACCGACCCGGCCCCGATCGTCGCCGACACGCCATTGCCAAGCGAACCGACCCCGGCCGAGCCGACTCCGGCAACTGAGGCGGCAACCGATACACTCGCTCCCGCGGCGACGACGACTCCACCCGTTCGCAACGCTCGCCCGGCGCGTGCAACCGTTGCTCCAGCAGCCCGTATTGCTTCTACTCGAGCGGCTGTCGCTAACCCGGTTGCTGCCGCGCCCGTCGCGCCGGTTGCCGACGTCGTGCCGGCGATTGATCCGGCTATGGTTGCGCCTTTGCCTGAGCCGGTCGTAAGCACCCCGGTCGCCGCCGCTGATACGACGAGTATCGACGACATGTTGCCGATCGCCGGTGCGGCCGGACTTGGAATCCTTGCGCTGGCCGGCGCCGGGTTTGCGATGCGCCGTCGCCGCCGCGAGGACGACGTCACGGTCGATGATGGCTTTCGCGAGCCAGTGACGAACCGTGCCGAACCGATGCCAGTTGCCACCCCGCCAGTCGCGGTCGCCACTAACAATCCGGCGTTCAATTGGGGCAATGCACAGCGTGAAACGGCGCCGTCTATGAGCCGGATCGAGGCTGCGCGCCGTGGCCCGACCCCCGACAATCCGTCGCAATCCCTCAAGAAGAGGCTGCAGCGGGCCGCATTCTTCGACCAGCGCGAGCGAGCGGTTGCGGCAGGCAAGGCGCTGCCGATGTCGCCGATGGCCGGGCTTCCCGATGCGCTGGCCAAGCCGCTCGTCACTCGGACGAAGCCCGTCGGCAGTCCCGCCCCAAGTGCTGGGATACCGGTCGCCCGGACCTTCCAGCCGGCGTAACCAACCGCCGCTGATCGAACTGGCCGCTGTCCCTCCCCCGGGGCGGCGGCCTTTTCTTGGCCTTGCGCTGCAAAGTGGTTAGGCTGGCCCACGGGCATGGTGCCCCAAGGCGAGGAAGTGACCATGGCAAAGGGCCAGAAGAAGTCGAGCAAGGAAGCACGCAAGCCCAAGGCCGAGAAGCCGAAGAAGCAGAATGCGTCCAACCCGTCGACCAAGGAAGGCGTCGTGCGCGGCCTCGACAATATCAAGCGTTGACCGCAGCCGACGAAGATTATGTGTTCGACGAGGCCAGCGGGGAGTGGCTCCCCGGCGGCTCGGGTCGCGCTTGACGAGGCAGCCTCGGTCGAGGTCCGCGACGCGGTCGGCAATGTGCTGGCCGACGGCGACCAAGTGACGCTGATCAAGGATCTGACAGTCAAGGGCGCGGGGCAGACCTTGAAGCGCGGCACCGTGATCAAGTCGATCCGGCTGCCCAATCCTGACGAGGGCCGCGATGCCCAGGAAATCGACTGCCGCTACGAGGGCATCAAGGGGCTCGTGCCTCGCGCCGAATTCGTCCGCAAACGGTAGTCGAGCTCGCCGCTAGCGGAAGTTGCAGCTGACGCCGGACCACAAATTGGTGATCCGCGCGCGCGGTCCGGGGCCGTCGAGCAGTCCGGCGAGATCGCCCGCGCTGAATTCTGTGCCGAGCGTGCTTTGCGCAACCTTAGCCGAATAGGCCGCTTCCAGCTCGGCGCGGGTGCTGCCCGGACCTATCCCCGAGGCGGTGGTGATGGCGGGCTTAATGGTGCCGTCATTGCCGCGTGCATCGAGCGCCCAGCCGACGAATTTGCCGCGTTGGAAATAGACCCGCAGCCCGTTGGGCCAGGCCGCCTGGTCGAGTGGCCCGGCACCGCATTCCTCGAGCCGCGCGATCCCCGGCGCGCCGAGAAAGGCGAGCGCCGCAAGCGTGTCGGCACGGGGTGATCCGAAAGCGATCGGGCGGGCGGCGCCGTTGGTCGGGTTGAACAAGCGAAAACCTTCGCCGTCGATCGCGAGGACCGGGCTCGCGGCGGCCGGAGGTTCGGCGGGGGCAGGGACGGGCGAGGCCTGTTGTGCGCGTGCAGCCGGCGCGGCGGTGTTGGCGACCGGATCGGCGGTCGCCGCCGGGTCGGGCGAACAAGCGGTAAGCGCAAGCACCAGCACGAGCAGGGTGGTCCGGATCATTGCGGTGCAACGCCGAGCCGACGAATTGGCTGCATGCGACCGAACACCTTGCGGATGCGGCCCGCGTCCCCACCTAAGCCGGACCAAGTTTCAACAGGAGTGACATGATGTCCAATGCTTCCGGCCCGATGGCCTGCCCGGTCGATGGCGCCCCCCTGACGATGAGCGAACGGTCGGGGATCGAAATCGACTATTGCCCGACCTGCCGCGGGGTGTGGCTCGATCGCGGTGAGCTCGACAAGATCATCGAGCGCAATGCCGCCGACAGTGCGCCGCCGCCGCCAGCCCAGGCCGCGCCCCAGGCTCCCCCGCAACAGCAACAACAGGCGCCATGGGGCCAGCCCCAGCAGCAGCCATATGGCGGCCAACCCGGCTATGGCGGCTACGGCCAGAAACCGCACAAGCGTCGCAAGGGCTTCCTCGAGGAATTGTTCGACTAGGGTCTCACGCCCGCGACCATCTCGAGCTCGCCGAGCAGCAGCTCAAGATGGTCGCGACCGAGCTTGCTCCAGACGTTATACTGGCACTGCTGGCCGCGGATGCGGAGAAACGCGAGCGACTGCTCGCCGACTGCCTGCGAACCATCGGGATAGGGCAGCGCGCCTTGGAGCCCGTACCCCGCGGCGCTCCCGGCAGGCAGATTCGTCCCCGCCTCCCACCGCCGGACGAGCGGCCATTGCCGCGCCAGCCGGTCAACCTTGACCGCGAAATTGTCACGATCATCGGGCAGTAGCCCGGCCCCCGCGACGCCGTAGGCACTGCCGACGTCGGCCCGGTCGAACGCCACCGCCCACCCGCCGGAGAAGGCCGCGCGGCGTGGCGTACCACCGGCCCCGCCGTCGGATCGAAACGCGAGCGGAGCGCAGGCGGCGCGATTGTCGGCCTTGCGCCATTCGGCCAGCACGAGCGACTCGCCGATCAGCGGCTTGGCCGCTTGCTCAATGTCGCGTGGCGCGGTTGCGGTCTCCGGGGGTTGAGGCGCGACGTCGCACCCACCCAGTAGAGCGCTGACGGAGAGTGCAAAGCCGAATTCGATCTTCACCATTGGTCCCTTCGATTGCGTCAACGGCCCACCAACCTGCGCATTGCCAGGCCGGCCCACAAGGATGCTCGCCTCGCCGCATCTGACGCGGCGCGCTTCGGACTCCGTTATGGCGGTGTCTGGCGTTGGGGGTAAGAGAAAGCGATGAGCGAAATCCGAATCCTGGTCGATGCGGATGCCTGCCCGGTGAAGGACGAGGTGTATCGCGTCGCGTTTCGGCGCGGGGTGGCGGTCAAGGTGGTGAGCAACATGCGGATGCGGGTGCCCGATCATCCCCTGGTCGATCGGGTGGTGGTCAGCGACAAGTTCGATGCCGCCGACGATTGGATCGCGGAGCAAGCCGACGCGAACAGCGTGGTGATCACCGCCGACATCCTCCTCGCCGATCGCTGCCTCAAGGCGGGCGCGCTGGTGATCGGCAACAACGGCAAACCGTTCACCAGTGCAAGCATCGGCAGCGCGATCGCGACGCGGGCGATCATGGCCGATTTGCGGGCGGGCGGCGACCAGCTCGGCGGCCCGCCGACGTTCACCAAGGCCGACAAGTCGCGCTTCCTCCAGGCGCTCGACGAGGCGCTGGTGCGGCTGGCGCGGTAGGTCGGGGTGCGGCTGGCGCGGTAGGTCGGGGTGCGGCTGGGGCGGTAGGTCGGGGTGTGGCTGGCGCGGTAGGTCGGGGTGAGGCTGGCGCGGGGGGCCTGACAGGGCGCGGAAGTTGAGGAAGTTCACGACACGTCATCGCCGGAAACAGCCCCGGCGTCGCGTTCAGTGGCCTCGATCAGTTGCTCGGCGCGCTCGGCCATTACGTCCTTGCCTTGCGGGAAGATGGCGGTTGGATCGCGCCACTGACCGTAGTTGCGCGAGTCGCGAAGCCGCAGGATGAACATCGTCAGCCGCTCGTCAAAATAGCGCCGTTCGCCGACTTGCTCGCCCTTGTAGAACACCGGCCGCGCAACCCCGTTGAGCGCGCGCGACAATGCTGCATCGGCCAGCCGCGCCACCCCATAATCGAGCGCCGCCTCCCACGCCTTGCGAAACGACACCGCCTCGATCCGCCGCCGCAGCGCATAGGCCGAGGCGGGCGACATGCCGACCGTCCGGCAGGCGTCGTCGACGCAGGCCGATTCGGACAGAGCGAGGAGGAAATCCACCTGCCGCGCCGGGGTCCAGCCGTCGAGGCGGTGGCGAAGCTCGACCGGGACATAATCATCGGCGACGAACGGCATGTGCTTGCTCATCGACCAGCGTGAAGCAGGCGAAATCCAAATAGGACAGCATTTTTTTGGGGGGGGCTGGCAGGGCCATTGCACAGCAATGGGCAAGCAGGCCGAAAAAACGCGAAGCGCTACGTTGAAGCTGCGCAATTGAAACGAAGTCTCACCTATGCTATACACGTATAGCGAGGAGATGGAAGATGCTGGCGGTAAGGTTGGATCAGGATACCGAGGGACGGCTCGAACGGCTGGCGGCGAAGACCGGGCGGACCAAGACGTTCTACGCGCGCGCCGCGATCGTGGCGCATCTCGATGATCTGGAGGACTTCTATCTGGCCGAGGAAAGGCTGCGCGATTTCCGGTCCGAGGATGCGATCCCGCTGAGTGCGCTGAAGGCCGAGCTTGGCTTGGCAGATTGAATTCCTGCCAGCGGCGGCGAAGGAACTGAAGAAACTCGACCGGCAAGTCGCGGCGCGGATCGTCAAGACGCTAGAGGAACGCATCGCCCCGCTCGACGACCCCCGCACGACGGGCAGCGCGCTGGCCGGCGAGCACGCCGGCTACTGGCGCTGGCGGATCGGCGATTATCGCGTGGTGGCGCGGATCGAGGATGAGCGGATCACGGTGCTGGTAGTGCGCGTGGCGCATCGACGGGAGGTTTATCGGTGAGGGGGTGAGTGCACTGTCACCGTGATCGCCGTAATCGCACCGTAATCGGTAGTCATGCGGTTTGCAGACCTAGATGTAGCGCTGGTGCGGTTGGGGCGAGGCGCGCCGAATGGAGTGGACAATCATTGAGGTGCGCTTAGGCTGGACGAACTCGGAACTCGAACAAGGGGGTCAGCATCGTGTTACGCTCTTGGTTTCGAACAGGTTCTTGCGTTTGCGCCTTGCTGTTGGGCGTTTCAGCCCGGCTGGCTAGCGCTGAGCCTCTTCCCCCGCCCGAGCAACTAATGCTTCCAGAAGAGGCGGCGCTGTACAACGAGGCAGTCGCTAGCTCTCTTACCAGCGGCAACAAAGGGAACTCCGACGGGCTCAATTATCTCGATCCTCTCCTTGCCAAGTTGGGAGAACCAACCAAGTTTCGCGGTTTTATCCAATTGTTGCGCGCGCAAGCGCTTAATGAGGCCGATCGGACCGCTGAAGCGATCACTGCTGTGGAAGAGAGCATTCGACTCCTTCCGGGCTATAGCGCGCCTTTGCTCGCGGCCGCAGACGTTTACGGCTATTCGGATCGCCCCGAAATGGCAGCCGATTACCTCATGCGAGCAAGCAGATTGGACCCGGACGTAGTCCGAAATTTCGACGATTACGATCTGCGAAATCTTATGCAGCGCCTCTCTGCGAAGAGAGATGATCGGAGGTTGAAACTTGTGAGCGAGGAGCTCCTCAGGATCGGCTGGACTGGGACGCGAATTGCGTCGCGATCCAGTTTGGTGGAGCAAGCGATTAAACGACGATTGGCGGACGGCGATGTTGCGGGCGCGCAATCGCTCGTTCCGGAACTGTTGGTGCCCAATCAGAGCGTCACTCTCCTCTCGAACAAGGCCTACTCTGCAGTTTGGCCGGCGATCGAGCGGTGGGGGGGGGCCAAGCTCCAGAAACAGTGGAAGATTTACCTTTCGGAGGCTAGGTCGCGTTGGCTAGTTAGCAAGGATTCCCATACGCTAGGCGATTATGTAACCGCTTTGGAATCGGCTAGTCTCGGCGACGAGATTATTGCCCAGGCCCTTCCCTTATTCTCTGAGAGGCTGGACCCTCAACGTGACATGGAAATGGTCTTCGCCGTTGCCACCATAGCCGAGGCGCTTGCTCAACAAGGGAGGTGGAAGGATGCGCATGAATTGTACGTACGCGCCGACAAGATCTGGCCGCTCGGGAGCGAAGGAAGCGCATTGAACATAGCCATCAACCACGGTCGGCTCTACTTGTTTGAGGGAAAACCGGCCGATGCGCTCAGGGCAATTGACGCAGCGATTGCCGATGCCCGCAAGCGCGGTCCGACCATAAATTCGGGTGCGCTGGCAAGGATGCACGGATATCGGGCCTGCATATTACACGAGCTTGGACGAGACGTGGATATCGGGACGTCGTTTCCGGCCGCGATCGCCGGTATGAGTGCGACATCGAGGGTCTGGCTGCTGCTTTGCCTCAAGCGATCGGCGGCAGCGCGACAAGTTCTGCTGGATGCCCTCAACAACGAGGCCGAGCGAGATGAAGCAATTTCCTTTTTCCAGAAACCAGATGATCCACCACTGCCCACGCCTTACGCGAGGCGAATGCGGCTCCTCGAAGACGAACTTCGAAAAGATCCAACCCTGCTGGTACGAGTTAAAGAATACGGCAGAATTCTGCCATTCACGCTGAGCGAAGGCGTTCCAGTAGTGACCGAAGTCAAGTCTCCACCGGGCGTCACTGCAATGAACGGCCCGCAACCGCCTTCCAGGGTCATTCTCTAGAGCGCCGCCGGAGTCCATCGCTTCTCTGGCGCCCATGTTGCGCGCTACTGCCGCGACGATGAGCGCGCGGAGGCGGGCGAGGGTGGCGCCGCGCCAGTCGGTCAGCGCGGCGATCTTCGCGTCGATCAGGACGAAGGGATTCCCTCAGTCATGTTCCCGGCCGCCAGCACCGATGTAAAGCTCGTTCCCGCCCTCGCGATAGCGGGTGCTCATTCCGGCCATTCCGGCTTCCGCCTTCGCCAGGGCTTTGGCGGACGAGTCGGCTTCGGAGGGGGTGGGCGGCACGGGAGGAGAGACCCCTCCACCAAGTTGCACTTGGTCCGCGCGATGCTCGCCTGTCTCCCGGACAGCTTGCGCTTCTCCGTCCCCGTTCCGGGGCGGATTTAGGCGCGCGAATTCCCTCACCTCCGCGCTGATCTTCATCGAGCAGAACTTTGGGCCGCACATCGAGCAGAAGTGGGCGGTCTTGGCGCCTTCCGCCGGCAGGGTCTGGTCGTGATATTGTTCGGCGGTGTCGGGATCGAGCGACAGGTTGAACTGGTCGCGCCAGCGCAAGTCGCAGGAGGCCTGGGCGATGCGTCGTTGCAGACGCCCCTCCTGGCGTTCCCGTCTGAATCGAGCTCAAATAACGCAAAGTAAATCACGGGCTTAGTTGACTCTCACCGCCATCCCATTAGCCTGCGACTCGCTCGGTGTAGGAGAAAGAGAATGAAGAAATCTCTCGTGAACTTCCTCGCCTTTGCCACTTTGGCAGTCGGTTCGGCATCCGCCGTCCAAGCCCAAGTGGTCCCCGACGAAATCTATGAATATTCCAGCTGGGAATGGTTGCCCAACTTCGGGATCAGGGCATGCGATCCTTCGGCCTGCTTCATTTACACCTACGTCGGTGGAGACACCTGGGTCATTACCAGCGTGGAACCGAGGCCATTTCCTGGTGGACGACAGCAAAATTAAGGCCTGAAACACGCCGGATCGGCCTTGATGTTGCAGGGACAGGCCGGGTCATTCGCCCGGCCTGTCCAATCGGTTCAATCAGTCATGCTCGCGCCCGCCCGCGCCGATGTAGAGCTCGTTGCCGCCCTCGCGGTAGCGTTCGCTCATTTCGGCCATGCCGGCTTCCGCCTTCGCTAGAGCTTCGGCGGACGAGTCGGCTTCGTCGACCGACCGTCCCTCGACCCCTCGACCTTGCTCGGGGGAGCCTTCGCTCGGGACGAGCGGCTGGGGGTTGGCTTTGGCGAAGTCCCTGACCTCCTGCGAAATCTTCATCGAGCAGAATTTCGGGCCGCACATCGAGCAGAAGTGGGCGGTCTTGGCGCCTTCCGCAGGGAGGGTCTGGTCGTGATATTGTTCGGCGGTGTCGGGGTCTAGGCTCAGGTTGAACTGATCGCGCCAGCGGAAGTCGAACCTCGCGCGGGAGAGGGCATCGTCGCGCAGCTTGGCGGCGGGGTGGCCCTTGGCCAAATCGGCGGCGTGGGCGGCGAGCTTGTAGGTCACCACGCCGACCTTGACGTCGTCGCGGTCGGGGAGGCCGAGATGCTCCTTGGGGGTGACGTAGCACAGCATCGCGGTGCCGTACCAACCGATCATCGCCGCGCCGATGCCGCTGGTGATATGGTCGTAGCCCGGCGCGATGTCGGTGGTCAGCGGCCCGAGCGTGTAGAAGGGCGCCTCGCCGCAGACCTCGAGCTGCTTGTCCATATTCTCCTTGATCTTGTGCATCGGGACGTGGCCGGGGCCCTCGATCATCACCTGGACGTCGCTTGCCCAGGCGCGCTTGGTCAGCTCGCCCAGGGTGTAGAGCTCGGCGAACTGGGCCTCGTCATTGGCGTCGGCGATGCTCCCGGGGCGGAGGCCGTCGCCGAGGCTGTAGGCGATGTCATAGGCCTTCATGATCTCGGTGATTTCGTCGAACCGCTCGTAGAGGAAGCTCTCGCGGTGATGGGCGAGGCACCATTTGGCCATGATCGAGCCGCCGCGGCTGACGATCCCGGTGACTCGCTTGGCGGTCATCGGCACGTAGGGCAGGCGCACCCCGGCGTGGATGGTGAAATAATCGACCCCCTGCTCGGCCTGCTCGATGAGGGTGTCGCGATAGACTTCCCAGGTGAGGTCCTCGGCGACACCGCCGACCTTTTCGAGCGCCTGGTAGATCGGGACGGTGCCGATCGGGACGGGCGAGTTGCGGATGATCCATTCGCGGGTGTCGTGGATGTTGCGGCCGGTGCTGAGGTCCATCACCGTGTCCGCGCCCCAGCGGATCGACCACACCATCTTGTCGACCTCGGCGGCGACGTCGGA
>JAJAZM010000194.1 GCA_026785645.1 Sphingomonas bacterium
TCGGCCCCGCCGCTGATCTGCCGCGCGCGTTGCGCCGACATCAGCACCAGGTCGAACCGGTTCGGAATCTTGTCGACACAATCTTCAACCGTCACGCGCGCCATTGGTCGCTCCGCATATTGCTTGCCCATTTGGGAGAGCCGGCGCGATAGGCGCAGCGGGCCCGATAGTCAACAAACGGCCGACTTGCGCAGGCAGTCGCGGCGCTGCACAGACAAGCCATGCATCGCCCCCCGGCCCCGGCCTTCAGCCGCACCGTCACCATCGACGGCAATCAGCTGACCTTCTATCCCGATGGCCCCGACCGGCTGGCGGCGCTGCTCGAGTTGATCGGCTCGGCCCGCAAGAGCCTGCGCTTGCTCTATTACATCTTCGCCCCCGATCGCTCGGGCGAACTGGTGCGCGAGGCGCTGATCGACGCGATCAACCGCGGAGTCGAGGTGGCGTTGTTGATCGACGGCTTCGGAAGCTCGAAGACCCCCGAAAACTATTTCCAGGAATTGAGCGACGCCGGGGCGCACTTTTGCCGCTTCCTGCCGACCCTCGGCCGCCGCTACCTGATCCGCAATCACCAGAAGTTGGCGCTGGCCGACGGCCACAAAGTGCTGATCGGCGGGTTCAACGTCGAGGATGATTATTTCAAGCCCGCCGACGATGGCGGCTGGCGCGATATCGGGCTGATGGTCGAGGGCCCTGCGGCAGCGCGGCTGATGCCTTATTTCGACGCGCTGATGGACTGGGCGATAACCAAGCGCAGCAAAATCCGCGACTTGCGCGCGCTGATCCATCGCTTCAGCGAAACCTCGGGCAAGCTGCAATGGCAATATGGCGGACCGATGGAACGGCTCAGTCCATGGGTCAAATCGACGTGCCGCGATTTGTCGCACAGTCGCGATGTCGAGATGATCGCGGCCTATTTCGCACCGCCAGCCGGGATGCTGCGGCGGATCGCGCGGGTCGGGCGCACCGGGCGAGCGCGGATCATCACCGCCGCCAAGTCGGATAATATCGCGACCATCGCCGCGGCGCGCTTCACTTATAGCCGATTACTTAAGCGCGGGGTCCGCGTATTCGAATATCAGCGATCCAAGCTGCATTCGAAATTGCTCGTGCTCGATGATGTCGCGCACGTCGGTTCGTCCAATTTCGACTATCGCAGCATCTACCTCAACCTGGAGATGATGCTGCGCGTCGAGGATCCCGAATTCACGTCGTTGATGCGGCTCTATTTCGAGGGCGAGCTCGAAGCCTGTGTCGAAATCACGCCCGAGCTTCACGCCCAGCGATCGACCCTGCTCAACCGCGGCAAATGGGCGCTGTCATTCTTCGTCGTCAGCCTGGCCGATTACACCGTCACTCGCCGATTGAACTTCGGCGGCGAGTGAAGCTCAGGCCGTGGCCGGCTCGCGCCATGCCCAGAACAGGGTGGCGGGAGGCACGTTGATCCATTCGAACCCGCGATCGATCCGTTCGAAGTGCGGGGCGATGAAATCGCGCACCTTGGGGCTGAACTGATAGACCAGAAAGGCGCCGCCGGTGCGGATCACGCGCGAGGTGGCGGCGCCGATCGCCTGGCCGACGCCCGGCGGAAGGGTCGAGAAGGGCAGGCCCGAAACGACATAATCGGCGTGGGCAAAGCCATGGTCGGCAACGATTTGCTCGACCTCGGCGGCCGAGCCATGGACCGCGATCAGGCGGGGATCGTCGATGTCCTTCTTGAGGTAGATGATGAAATCATCATTGGTGTCGATCGCGATCAGCTTGGCGTCGGGCGCCAGCCGGTCGAGGATCGGGCGGGTGAAGGTGCCGACGCCTGGTCCATATTCGACGAACAATTTGACCTCGTCCCATTTGACCGGGCCAAGCATTCGGTCGATCAGCACCTTGCTCGACGGGATGACCGATCCGACCATCACCGGATTCTTGAGGAAACCGCGGAGGAATTGCCATTTTGGGCTGATCGCCCGGTGCGCGACCCGGCGGACGAAACGGCGCGGGCCCTTGAGCGTACGAGCGGACGAAATGGTCATGAAGTCTCCGACGGGAGGAAGAGCGGCACTCGCGTTGGCAAAAGCGCAACGCCTTGGCAAGTTTTGATGCGTCACTTTGCGGTGTGCCGAGTGCCGACTAAGGGACATTGATGCGCAATCTGCCCACCAAGCCCAGGGTCGCCGGGACGGCGATGAGCACCCCCAATTTCGTCCTGCTGTTCGCCGCCATGCTGGTTGCCGCCGCCGGCAATACCGCGCTCCAGTCGGTGATGCCGGCGATCGGGCGGGAGATCGGGATCGCCGATCTGTGGGTTGCTTTGGCTTACACCTGGTCGGCGGTACTGTGGGTCGCTTTTGCCCCTTATTGGGCCGCCAAGAGCGATCGCCATGGGCGAAAACCGCTGATCCTGCTCGGACTCGGCGGGTTCATCGTGTCGATGGCGCTGTGCGGCGCGGTGCTTGTCGCGGGCCTCAACGGGGTGATCGGCGGCGCCGCGACCTTCGCCATCTTTGCATTGTTCCGCGCAATCTACGGCTCGCTCGGCTGCGCCACGCCGTCGGCGACCCAGGCCTATCTCGCCTCGCGCACCCGCCGCTCGGCGCGGGTCACGGCCTTGTCGGCGCTGGCTTCGTCGTTCGGCCTGGGAACGATCCTCGGACCGGCGATCGCGCCATTGTTCGTGCTCCCCGGGATCGGGCTGCCCGGGCCATTGTTCGCCTTCGCCATCATCGGTGCCGCGACCTTTGTCGCGATTTTCGTCTGGCTGCCGGACGACGCTATGCCGCGTCACGGTCGCCGCGCCGGGCGCGGTGCGGCGATGTCCTATCCCTCGATCGCGTCCCCGGTGACCGGCGCAAGCGTGGTCGCCGCGACCTCGCCGCGCACCGCCGCGCCGGTCAGATGGAGCGATATGCGGATCCGCTCATGGGTCATTGCCGGGGTCGTTTCGGGGCACGCCCAGGCGGCTTCGCTGACCTGCATCGGATTCTTCGTGATCGACCGGCTGGGGATCGCGCCGTCAGGGTCCGAAGGGCCGATCTCGATCGTGATGATGGGCGGCGCCGCAGCCGGGCTCGCCGCGCAATGGGGGCTGATTCCCAAACTCGATCTCGGCCCGCGCGCGTTATTGCTGTGGGGGACATTGATCGCCGCCGTCGGCCTCGGGCTGATCGTCGTCGCGGACGATTTGTATGGGCTGGTGCTCGGCTTTGCGGTCTCCTCGCTCGGCTTCGGTTTTACCCGGCCGGGCTTCACCGCCGGCTCGTCGCTCGCGGTCTCGCTGGCCGAGCAGGGCAGCGTCGCCGGGGTGATCACCGCCGCCAACGGGATCGCGTTCGTCGCTGCCCCGGGGGTCGGGATGCTGCTGTACGGGCTCGATCCGCGGCTGCCGTTCGCGCTTGCGGCGGTGCTGCTGGTGATGCTCGCCATTTGGGTCCGCGCCAGGCTTTAGGGCTAGGTCGGCTCGGCCGGCTTGGGTTCGCGCGGTTGGAGCATGCCCGGCAGGACGAAGCCGATCCCGCCGACCGGCCGCACCGCGTCGGACTTCAGTGTCTCGCGGATCTTGGCATAATCGGCGATCATCTCCTCGGTCACCGAGGCGCGGGTTTCCTTCAGTGCATCCTCGAAATCGGCCATCGTCACCTTGGCGCTGTCGAGCCCGCGGCGAAGCGCCGACAGTCCTGCGCGGCGGGTCAGATCCTCAAGGTCGGCGCCGGTGAAATTCTCCGCCCGCCGCGCCAGCGACTCGAGGTCGACATCCTTCGCCAGCGGCATGTTCTTGGTATGGATCGCAAGGATCCGCCGACGCCCGGCGGTATCGGGGGTGCCGACATAGATCAGCTCGTCGAACCGGCCCGGGCGGAGCAACGCCGGATCGATCAGATTGGGCCGGTTGGTGGCGCCTATCACCACCACATTGTTGAGCTCCTCGAGCCCGTCCATCTCGGCCAGGATGGTGTTGACCACCCGCTCGGTGACTTGCGGTTCGCCCATCCCGCCGCCGCGTGCCGGGACCAGGCTGTCGAGCTCGTCGAAGAAGATCACCGTCGGCGCGACCTGGCGCGCGCGGGCGAACAGCCGGGCGATCTGCTGCTCGCTCTCGCCATACCATTTGGACAGCAGGTCGCTCGACTTGGTGGCGATGAAATTCGCTTGGCTCTCGCGTGCGGTGGCCTTGGCGAGCAGGGTCTTGCCGGTGCCGGGCGGGCCATAGAGCAGGAAGCCGCGCGCCGGACGGATCCCGAGCCGACGAAAGGCGTCAGGATGTTTCAGGGGCAGCTCGACCCCTTCGCGCAATTTGTCGCGCGCCTCGTCGAGCCCGCCGACATCTTCCCAGCTGACATTGGGCACTTCTACCATCACTTCGCGCATCGCCGACGGCTGGACACGCTTCAGCGCATTGTCGAAATCGGCCGAGTCGACCGA
>JAJAZM010000195.1 GCA_026785645.1 Sphingomonas bacterium
GTGCGGGAGCGGGCGCGCTGGTCGCAGGCTATGTCGAGGCGCGGCCCGACGGGCGGATCACCGTCGCCTGCCTGCTCCACGACGTCACCGCCGGCCGCCAGCTCGCTTCCCAGGGGTTCACCGTCGCCGCCGCCGACTGGCGCCGCGCGGCACACAAATGCGCCGACACCGTCTATGCCCGGCTGACTGGCGAAGGCGCGTTCCTCGACACCCGCATCGTCTACGTCGCCGAGACCGGACCCAAGACCAACCGCGTCAAGCGCATCGCCTTGATGGATTCCGACGGCTCGAATCTGCGCTACCTCACCGCCGGCAAATCGACCGTCACCACCCCGCGCTTCAGCCCCAGCGGCAATCAGTTGGTCTATACCGGCATGCTCGCCCGCAAGCCCCGCGTGTTCGTGATCGACGTCGCCAGTGGCGCCGAGCGCCTGCTTGTCCCCGGCGGTGCGATCACCTTCGCCCCGCGTTTTTCGCCCGACGGTCGGCAGATCGTGTTTTCCTGGGCGCAGGGCGGCAATACCGACGTCTTCATGGTCGGGGCCAATGGCGGCACCCCGACCCGCCTGACCAGCGCGCCGGGCGCCGACACCTCGCCCAGTTTCTCGCCCGACGGTCGCCGGATCGTGTTCGAAAGCGAACGCTCGGGGACCCAGCAACTCTATATCATGGGCGCCGACGGCTCGGGCCAGCGGCGGATCAGCTTCGGTGGCGGGCGCTCGGCGTCGCCCGTCTGGAGCCCCAAGGGCAACCTCATCGCGTTCACTCGCATCGGCGGCGGCGGGTTCCGAATCGGGGTGATGGACCCGTCTGGCGGGGGCGAGCGATTGCTTACCAACGCCTGGCAGGATGAAGGCCCGAGCTGGGCGCCCAACGGCCAGTTCGTGCTGTTCCACCGGACCGCGCAAGGCAGCGGCAACGGCACGCTTCATGCCGTGCCGATATCAGGCGGCGCCCCGCGCCGGATGCCAACCCCGCAAGGCGGCTCGGACCCCAGCTGGTCGCCGCTCAAGAATTGATTTCGACACGATCCGACAGGAGAAGACACATGCGTAAATCCCTCACCCTCGGCGCCGCCGCGCTCGCGATGACGATCACCGCCTGCGGCCGCAAGGAACCGCCGGCGATCGACGTTCCGCCGACCGAACAGCCGACCGGCGACCCCAGCGGCGCCGCGCCGGGCGATGTCGAATTGACCGAGCTTCCGGCGATGCAGGCCGACCTTGTCGCCAAGGCGGGATCGGATACGGTCTATTTCGGGACCGACGAATTCCTGATCGACGCGCAATCCAAGGCGACACTTGCCGCACAGGCCAAGTGGATGCTCGCCAACCCCAATGTCCGCGCCTCGATCGAGGGCCATGCCGACGAACGCGGCACCCGCGAGTATAATATGGCGTTGGGTGAGCGGCGGGCCAATGCGGCGCGCGATTATCTGATCTCGCAAGGGGTGCCGACCAGCCGCTTGCTGGTCACCAGCTGGGGCAAGGAACGCCCGGTTGCGACCGGCTCCGACGAAAGCGCCTGGGCCCAGAATCGCCGCGCGGTAACCGTCGTCGTAAGGTAAGTTAGGCCGCGTAACGCTGGGCGGTAGCACCAAGCCACGAGCGCGCCTGGCGCTGCGCCTCGGCGATTTCGCGGGCGCTCATTTCGACCGAGATTTCGGCGCGGCACTGTTGCGACCTGGTGTCGCCCGACAGCGCGCCGAGGTTGAACCATTTATGCGCTTCGATGAGGTCGACGATAATCCCGCCGCGGCCGGTCGAGTAAGTCACGCCCAATTCGAACAACGCCTCGACATCGCCCCGCGCCGCGTCGGCAAGTCGGCTCCTAATGAGGAAGTCTGCGCCTTTTTGACTGATCGCCATGTCTGCACCCCTGTTTTTGCGTTGGAGTACAATTCGTCCCGCGATCCCTAGCAAATGGTTAACGCCGCAAACACACTCATCGCGAAACTGTGTCCATTTCGACACGAATGTTGTCGATCAGCCGGGTCGAGCCGATCGTTGCGGCGGCGATCAGCCGCATGTCGCCATGCGCATGGTCGAGCGGTTCGAGGGTCGCGGCGTCGACCAGCGCAAGATAATCCACCTTGGTGAACCCCGCCTCGACCAATTTCGCCCGCGCCACCGCAAGCAGGGTCGATACCAGGATATGCTCGCCCGCCTCGATCGCCGCCCGCGCTTCGTTCAGCGCCTCGGGCAGGGCTACAGCTTGTCCGCGCTCGCCGTCGCTCAGCAAGCTGTTGCGCGACGACATTGCTAGTCCGTCGGGGTCACGGACGGTCGGAAAGCCGACAATGTCTACTCCGATATTCAGGTCGCGCTCCAATTGACGGATTACGGCCAATTGCTGCCAGTCTTTTTCGCCGAAAATTGCGAAGTTAGGCAAAGCGGAAATCAACAGTTTGGCAACGACGGTCCCGACGCCATCGAAATGGCCGGGACGATACTCGCCTTCCCACCGATCGGACACACCGCGCACGCTTACCATAGTTGCGAAGCCGGCCGGATAGATTTCCTCGACACTTGGAAGCCAGACCGCATCGCAACCGGCCGCTTCAAGCTTCGCGAGATCCGCCTCCTCGGAGCGTGGGTATCGTTCGAGATCGGCTTTATCGTTGAATTGCATTGGGTTCACAAAGATCGTCGCCGCCACGCGCGCTGTGTGCCGTTTCCCCTCCACGACTAACGCTACATGTCCCTCGTGGATCGCACCCATGGTTGGCACCAACGAAAATTGCTCATCGTCAGCGCACCAGCTTGCCGAAAGACGGTCCAAGCCGCTCAATTCACGAAATATTTGCATGCGAATCCTGGCTCCGATACACCGGCCATGAGGGAGCGAGCCACCATGGCACGCCGGGGCTACTTAAGGGGCGCCAAGGCCATGGGCCAGCCGCATTTTATCATCTTCGCCAATGAAAAGGGCGGCACCGGCAAGTCGACCACCGCAGTCCACACCGCCGTCGCGCTCGCAGCTTCAGGCCACCGCGTCGGCGCGCTTGACCTCGACCAGCGCCAGCGGACGATGACCCGCTACTTTGACAATCGCGCTGCAACCATCAAGCGGCTCGATGTCGGGCTTCCCCAACCGATGTTCGAAGTGCTCGAGCAGCAGGATGAGGCCGGTCTCGCTGGCGCGCTCGACCGCCTCTCGGCCGATGCCGACGTGATCGTGGTCGACACCCCCGGCCGCGACGACCCCGTCGCCCGCGCCGCGATCCTTCGCGCTGACACCCTCGTGACGCCGATGAACGACAGCTTCGTCGACCTCGACCTGATCGGGCAGGTCGATCCCGACAGCTTCAAGATCACCAAACCCAGTTTCTACGCCGAATTAATCTGGAACAGCCGCACCAAACGGGCCCGCGATACCGGCAAGAGCGTCGACTGGGTGGTCCTGCGTAACCGGCTTCAGCATATCGATTCGCACAACCTCCGCCGGGTCGGCGCGGCGCTCGACGAGCTTGCGCGCCGGGTCGGTTTCCGGGTCATACCCGGCCTTGGCGAACGCGTAATCTACCGCGAATTGTTCCCCAAGGGTCTGACCCTGCTCGATCTCGCGCAATTGGGCGAAGTCGGCATGGGGCACATCACCGCGCGGCAGGAATTGCGCGAGATGATTGCCGGGCTTGGCGTGCCCAGCCGCGCGGCAATCACCGAGGAAGCAGTAGCGGCGGTCGGTTGAACTGCGTAATGGCGCGCTCATGAGCCACTTGTTTCACCCCTCCATCCTTCGCGAATATGATGTTCGCGGTATCGTCGGCGACACTTTGAGCGAGGCCGATGCCCGCGCCCTTGGCCGAAGCTATGCAGCCCTTGCGATCTCCGAAGGCGCCAAGCGGATCGCGGTCGGCCGCGATGGTCGGCTCCATTCGCCCGACCTTGAAGCCGCGCTGATCGATGGGCTGACGCAGAGCGGGCTCGACGTGGTGCAAGTCGGCATGGGCCCCTCCCCGATGCTCTATTTCGCGGTCGCGACGCTTGCTGTCGACGGCGGGATCCAGGTCACCGGAAGTCACAATCCGGCCGATTACAACGGTTTTAAGATGCTCCTCAATGGCCGCTCGGTGTTCGGCGAGGAGATCAAGGCGCTTGGCCGCCGCGCCGAAGTCGCCGACTGGTGCGAGGGCGCTGGCAACGTCAGCGAAGCCGACGTCGTCCCCGCGTATCTCGACGCCTTGCTCGAGGGCTTCGACGGCAAGGCGTACCGAATCGGCTGGGACAACGGCAATGGTGCCGGCGGCGAGATCCTCGAGCAGCTTTTGAAGCGCCTGCCGGGCGAGCATCACGCGATTTACACCGAGGTCGACGGCACCTTTCCCAATCACCACCCCGACCCGACGGTCGAAGCCAATCTCGCCGATTTGAAGGCGCTGGTGGCGGAGAAGAAGCTCGATTTCGGGATCGCGTTCGACGGCGACGCCGACCGCATTGGCGCGGTTGATGGCAAAGGGCGGGTGATCTGGGGCGACCAGTTGCTGATTGTACTCGCCGCGCCGGTGCTCAAGGAGCTTCCCGGCGCGACGATCATCGCCGACGTCAAGGCCAGTCAGACCTTGTTCGATCGCATCGAGGAAATGGGCGGGACTCCCCTGATGTGGAAGACCGGACACAGCCTGATCAAATCGAAGATGAAGGAAACTGGATCCCCGCTGGCAGGCGAAATGAGCGGCCACATCTTCTTCAAGCATGAATGGTACGGGTTCGACGACGCGCTCTACGCCGCGATCCGACTGATCCGCGCGGTCTCGGTCAGCGGAAAGTCACTGACCGAATTGAAGAGCGAAATGCCGACCTCGGTCGCCACCCCGGAACTTCGCTTCCCGATCGACGACACTCGCAAGTTCGCGGTGGTCGAAGAAGTCGCCGCGCGCCTCGCCACCGACGGCGCGACAGTCGACACGACCGACGGCGTCCGGGTCAACACCGACGACGGTTGGTGGCTGCTGCGCGCGTCGAACACCCAAGACGTGCTCGTTGCTCGCGCCGAGGCGAAGGACGAGGCTGGGCTCAAACGCCTGACCGACGCCATCGACTCCCAACTCGCGGCTAGCGGCACCGAGCGGACCGAGTCAGCGCACTAAACTCGGCAATCCGAGCTCAACTGCGCAGCGGCGCACGCCCCAGCCAGGGAGTCGCGCAAAACCGCAATGCTCCGCCTCCAGCTTTCCGACTAAGGGTTACATCATGCGACGAAAACCGGCCTTCGCATTTGCACTTGGCGTTAGCGCTCTTGTTGCCGTCGCTGGCGCGATGATCTTGTCGGTGGCTTTCCCCGAACCGCGCTTCGCGAAACCCACAGGCCGATACAGCGTCGGAACGAGGATTTATCATTGGGTCGACGCCGCCAGGCCGGAAGCCTTCACGCCCGACCGAAACGACCGGCGCGAACTGATCGCCCAAGTCTGGTATCCGGCTGACGCCAACACAGACGCGACCGCACCCTACATTGGCTCACGGGAAACTCTGGCGGCCATTGCCACTCAGTTTCACATCCCTGCATTCTTGCTCGGCAATCTCAATTCGGCGCCCACGCACGCCACAACCGACGCTAAAGCGGCACACGGGCGATTTCCCTTACTAATTAATCCAACTGGATTTCTCGGATTCCGCAATGCCAGCCTGTTCTGGATCGAAGAACTGGTGTCCCATGGATATGTGGTTATCGGGCTTGACCAACCGGGAACGGCAGCGGCAACGACGTTCCCCGACGGTCGGGTCGTCCGCGCAATGCACCCCAAAGCGGCATTCGACCGCTACATGCCTCTCGCACTGGCGCGCTCGCCCACTCAAGCGCCCGTGCTCAATGGTATCACTCTGCCCGGAGGGGTCATCCCGTTTCTGGCGGAAGACATCCGCTTTGCGCTCAGGCAAGCTGATCGGCTTAACCGTGAAGATAAGGTGCTGGCGGGGCGGATCGATACCGGCCGTGCTGGCGTCTACGGCCTGTCGCTCGGAGGCTATAGCGGAGCAGAAGCGTGCCGCATCGAGCCACGCTTGCGTGCATGCCTCGTCGCGGATTCAGGGCAAACCGCCGCCGTCGCTCGAAACGGCTTGGACCAGCCCGTGCTGATCATGTCCCGCGATCCACGCGTGATGCGTGAGGAGCGCGCCGCAGCGGGCGGATGGCCGGAAGACGAAATAGCGCACACCGTCGGTGACGAGCGGGCGCTTTATGAACGATCCCGTGGCGACGCATATTATCTCACGCTCAATGGCATGTATCATGTGAATTGGACTGATGCGCCGGTCTGGTCGCCATTGATACGGTGGATGGGACTGGCGGGTCCGATCGATCCCTATCGCGGGTTTGCCGCGACCAATGCTTACTCAGTCGCGTTCTTCGACCGATATCTCAAGGGGCGCGCTTCGCCGTTGCTTGAGGGACCGTCTGACAAGTGGCGAGAGGTGCGCATTGAGCGTCGGTCGGGTTCACGAAACGGTCCTCCAATGTAGCTCGTCGAAACGCCGCTAATCATCTTCATCCTCATAGCCGATCAAGTTCAGCTCCCGCGCTTTCACCTGGTGGAGCATGCACCAATGCTTGAGCGCATCCTCACGGCCGTGGGTAATCCACACCTCCTTGGGCGCCACCTCGCGGATCGTCCGGGTCAGTTCTTCCCAGTCGCTATGGTCGGAAATCACCAGCGGCAGCTCGACATTGCGTTGCCGCGCGCGCTGGCGAATCCGCATCCAGCCCGAGGCCATCGCGGTGATCGGGTCGGGCAACCTCCGCGACCAGCGGTCGTTGAGCGCGGACGGCGGGCAGATCACGATATGCCCCGCCATCTCTTCCTTCTTGGCGACGGTGGCCGGGCGCAGTTCACCGAGCGGGACGCCAAGCTCCTCGTAGAGATTGCACAGTCGCTCCATCGCCCCGTGATAATAGATTGGCGCATCATGCCCCCGGCCGCGAAGCTCGGCGATCACCCTTTGCGCCTTGCCCAGCGCATAGGCTCCGACCAGCACGCAACGCTCGGGTTCGGCATGTAATCGGTGGAGCAAGCGGTCGATTTCGCCGCCGGTATCGGGATGGTGGAACACCGGCAGGCCGAAGGTCGCCTCGGTGATGAAGATGTCGCACGGGGTGACGACGAACGGCGCGCAGGTCGGGTCGGGGCGGCGCTTGTAATCGCCCGACACCACCACCCGCTCGCAATTGTAATCGAGGATGATCTGCGCCGACCCCAGCACATGGCCGGCGGGGACGAAGCTGACCTCGACTTCGCCGATCCGCACCGTCTCCCCATACGTCACCGGATTAGCGTTTTGCTGGCCGTAGCGCACCCCCATGATCGCCAGCGTTTCGGGCGTCGCCCATACCGCCCCATGCCCGCCGCGCGCATGGTCGGCGTGGCCATGGGTGACCAGCGCGACGGGCTTTGGTTGTGACGGATCGACCCACGCATCGGCAGGTTTGACATAGATGCCTTCGGGAAAAGGCTCGATCCAGGAACCCAGTCGGGCCATTGAGTTGTTATACGGCAGACGGGGCGAACCGGTTCCGCTTTTCTACGCGAAGGAATGAAATATGGATATCGGCGGAATCAGTTTGGCGCTGATCGAAATTGTCGGGGTCGCCTTGCTCGGCCTCGCTCTACTCTACGCGGTGATGCGCACAAGGAGCCGCGGCAAGCAGGACAACACAGCGGCCACCGAGCGCGAGACGCGGGAGCGCTATGCCGAGGAAGAGCGCAAGCGCAAGGACCACCCGGAAGACGACGACTGAACGAGCTCAAGCTCCCGGACGTCATCGAGCGCTGGTTCGCCGCGCGTGGCTGGTCGCCGCGGCGGCATCAATTGGCGATGCTCGATGCGGCGCAGGCCGGCGATCACACATTGCTCGTCGCCGCGACGGGCGCAGGCAAGACGCTCGCCGGCTTCCTTCCGACCATGGTCGACCTGATCGAGCGACCCCGAGACGGGCTCCACACGCTCTATGTGTCACCGCTCAAGGCCCTGGCGGTCGACGTCCAGCGCAATCTGATGGCACCGATCGAGGAGATGGCGCTCCCGATCCGGGTCGAGACGCGCAGCGGCGACACGCCGTCGGACCGCAAGGCGCGTCAACGGATTCGGCCGCCGCAGATCCTGCTGACCACCCCCGAGAGCCTCAGCCTGTTGCTCTCCTATCCCGACAGCGGCTTGCTGTTCGAGCATCTCCAGACCGTGGTGGTCGACGAGATCCACGCCTTCGCCAAGGAAAAGCGCGGCGACCTGCTGAGCCTCGCTTTGGCGCGGCTCCAGCATCTTGCCCCCAATGTTCGCCGCGTCGGGCTCACCGCGACCATCGCCGACCCCGACGCCTACCGCAGCTGGCTCGCGCCCGATGCCGATATCGATGCGGTGCGGCTGGTCGCGGGCGACCCCGGTGCGGAGCCCGATCTGTCGATCCTGGTCCCCGATGGACGCGTGCCATGGTCGGGCCATTCGGGGCGCTATGCCGCGCAGCAGGTGATGGAACTGATCGAAGCGCACAAGACCACGCTGGTGTTCTGCAACACCCGCAGCCTCGCCGAACTGATCTTCCAGGATTTGTGGAAAGCCAATGACCAGGCGCTGCCGATCGGGATTCACCATGGCAGCCTGAGCCTCGAGGCGCGGCGCAAGGTTGAGGCGGCGATGGGCGACGGGCGACTGCGCGCGTTGGTTGCGACCGCCAGCCTCGATCTCGGGATCGATTGGGGCAATGTCGACCTGGTGATTCAGATGGGCGCGCCCAAGGGTTCGTCGCGATTGCTGCAGCGGATCGGCCGCGCCAATCACCGCCTCGATGAGCCTAGCCAGGGCGTGGTCGTGCCCGGCAACCGCTTCGAATATCTCGAAGCCCGCGCCGCACTTGATGCGATCGACGATCGCGAGCTAGACCCCGACATCTTCCGCCCCGGGGCGCTCGATGTACTCGCCCAGCATATTCTCGGGATCGCTTGCGCAGGGCCATTCGACGAGGCCGAACTGCTCGCCGAGGTGCATTCCGCCGCGCCTTATGCGGGGCTGACCGAGGCGGTGTGGCGCCAGGTGCTCGAGTTCATTTCGACCGGCGGCTATTCGCTTCGGGCGTATGACAAATTCAAGCGGCTGGTCGAGGAATCGCCGGGGCGGTGGCGGATTACGCGGCCGCAGGTGGCGGCGCAGCATCGGCTCAATGCGGGGGTGATCGTCGACCAGCCGATGATGGAAATCCGCTTCGGCAACGGGCGGATGCTGGGGCGGGTCGAGGAGGGGTTTGCGTCGACTCTGGTGATTGGCGACCACATCTTCTTCGCGGGGCTGAGCCTAGAGGTGATGCGTTTCAAGGACGATGAGGTCACGGTCCGAGCATCACATGAAAATGCCCGGCTCGTGACCTATGGCGGGCAGCGGATGTCGATGTCGACGCACTTGGCCGAGCGGGTACGGGGATACCTGGCGAGCGACCGCGACTGGCACCGCTTCCCCGACGATGTGCGCGAATGGCTCGAGGTCCAGCAGCGCCGTTCGATCCTCCCCCAGCCCGGCGAATTGCTGGTCGAGACCTTCCCCCACGACAAGCGCCACTTCATGTGCGTCTACAGCTTCGAAGGGTGGAACGCACACCAGTCGCTCGGCATGCTGCTGACAAAGCGGATGGAGACGGCAGGGTTCAAGCCATTGGGATTCGTCGCCAATGATTATGCCCTCGCAGTCTATAGCCTGGAGCCGGTGACCGACCCCAAACCCCTGTTCTCGCCCGACATTCTCGAGCAGGAATTCGTCGAATGGGTCGAGCAGTCGCATCTGCTCAAGCGCGCCTTCCGCGAAGTGGCGGTGATCGGCGGGCTGGTCGAGCGCCACCATCCGGGCAAGCGCAAATCGGGCAAGCAGGTGACCTTTTCGACCGACCTGATCTACGACGTGCTTCGCAAATATGAGCCCGAGCACCTTTTGCTGACCGCAGCGTGGTCAGACGCGCGTGCCAGGATGACCGAGCTTGGCCGGCTGGCGCGGCTGGTCGACCGCGCGGCGGCGACGATGGTCCATGTCGAGGCGAGCCGGGTAACCCCGCTGGCGGTGCCGCTGATGGTCGTGATCGGCCGCGAATCGCTTCCGCCGGGGACCGCCGACGAAGCGCTGCTGATCGAGGCCGAGGCGTTGGCGGAAGAAGCGATGCGGATCGACTAGCCTCGCAAATTTCGCCATGATGCTGAGATGAAGCCATTTTTCCTCGTCGCCTTGCTCCCGCTTACCCTTGGCGGCTGCGTCGTGGCGGCCGCGCGTACGGCGGTCGATATCGTCACCTTGCCGGTCAAGGTCGTCGCCAAGGGGGTCGACCTCGCCACCACCAGCCAGTCCGAAGCCGACGAGAAACGCGGCCGCGCCCTGCGCAAGGCGGAGGAGGCCGCGGGCCGCAAGCAGCGCGAATGGGAGAAAGCCTGCAAGAAAGCCCAAGGACGCGGCGAGCTCTGCCCGTCTGCGCCTCAAGCCGCCAATGACTAGTCGGTGACGAATCCAACCTGATCCGTTTGTCCCGAGCGAAGTCGAGACACGTCCGCGCAAGGTCCCTCGACTACGCTCGGGACAAACGGATGGTGGGCTCGGAAATTGGAGGGTGGCGCTATTTTTTGGTTGGCGCCCGCGCCACTTCGTAGAGGAAGTCGGCGTAGACGATCGCCTGCTCGTCGAACCCGGCGACCTTCGGTTTGCTGCTGTCGATCAGCAACCATTCGTCGGGGGCATGCGCACCGCCGCCGCGTCCGACCCCGAACTGCCCCGCTGCCATCTTGAGCGGCGGACCGGTGAATACCACCCCGGGCCAGCTGCCCGCCGAGCGCGCCGACATGGTCTGCGCGATCCCCGCCGACGCAAGCGTTGCCTGCTCGGCCTTGACCAATGGGCTATGCTCGTCGGTCTGGGTGGGGCCGTAGCCGCCGCTGACATTGACCTCGATATCGCCATAGCCGCGCTTGGCGAGATGCGCTTTCAATTTTGCGACAGCTTCATCCTTGGTCATATCAGGCACCAGCCGCAGGTCGATCTTGGCTTCGGCGCGACCCGGAAGCACGGTCTTGCCGCCCGGCCCCATATAACCGCTGACCAGCCCCTGGATATTGACCGTCGGTTGCGACGCCAGCCGGTATGACGCGGTCAGATAATCCTCATTCTTGTACCAGCCCTTGATCCCCAGCACCTTCTTGTCGTCGGCCTCGTTCGACGCCGCGACATCGGCGGCGATCAATTGCTTCTGGCGCTCGGTCAGCGGCTTCACATTTTCGAACCAGCCGTCGATCGCCGGGGTGTGCCCATCGTCCGCCACCAACGTATTCAGCGCCTTGATGAGGTGCCACGCCGGGCTGTCGACATTGGCCATCAGGCTGGAATGGATATCCTTCTTGGGTCCCTTGCCCCATTTCTCGCCGCTCGAGATCAGCTGCAACTCGATCGCGCCCTTGGCACCGAGCAGCAACGTCACCTGCCCGTCGACCGACTGGCCGGCCGACGGGATGACGATCCCGACTGCCTTGGCCAAGGCGGCGCGGACCTCGGGCTGGTTGACGATTTGCGGGAAGTTGGGCGAGGCGATTTCCTCCTCGCCTTCGGCCACCAGCACGAGGTTGACGGGCAATTTCACCCCTGCCGTCTTGAACGCCCGAAGTGCCGTCAGGAAGGCGGTTTCCGGCCCCTTCTGATTGACCGCGCCGCGCCCGACCATGACCTTGCCCTCGCCCGGGCGATCGACCAGCCGACCTTCCAATGGCGGCGACGACCATTCGGCCGGATCATAATGTTTGACGTCGTACATGAAGTAGATGGCGAGTGTGTCCTTGGCGCCCGCGTCGAGCGTTGCAAACACGCCGGGCACCCCGTCGGTCGGGATCACCTTGGCCTGCTGAAACCCCGCATCGAGCGCCAGTTGCCGCATATACTCGGCGCCCTCCTTATGGTTGATCCCCATGTTGGCGATGGTCGGCAGCTTGATCCACGCGCGCAGGCGTTCGACTGCAGCGTCATGATCGGCGCGGATCGCCGCTGCCACCTTGTCGCGTCCCGGATCGCCCGGCTTCGCCGCGACCGGTACTGCTGCAACCAGCGCCAGCGCCAGCGCGGCCATTGTCCCCGTCAGAAATTTCGAACCGATTGTCATCGTGCCACCCTTTTCTCTCGCCGAATCGTCGGGACGAGACTGGACGGGACAAATCGCAACGTCCAGTGACCAGCCCATGCGCTACTTCCTCGACACAGAATTCGACGGCGTCGGCGGCCGCCTGATCAGCCTGGCCCTCGTCCCCGAAGACGGCGGCGAGGAATTGTACGTGGTAATCGCGGGCGAAGCCGAGGTGGTCTGGGTCCAGCGCCACGTCATGCCGTTCCTCGACATGGTCCCCGAGCCGGTCAAGCTGCCGCACATGAGCCGCGCCGACGCGGGGCAAGTGGTCGCCCAATGGCTGGCGCATGACGACCGGATCGAGATCGTCGCCGACTGGCCCGAGGATATCGCCCAATTTTCGATGCTGCTGATCACTGGTCCCGGCGACATGGTGACGATCGGCCCGGTAACCTTCCGGATGGTGCGGATCGGCGGTTTTTCCTGCGCCGCCAACAGCGAAGTGCCGCACAATGCACTGCACGATGCGCGGGCGCTGCGAAAGCATATCCTCGGGCTGGAGCCGTGAGCATCGTCATTGCGAGCGAAACGAAGCAATCCAGCAAAAACACCGAGAAACTGAATTGCCGCGCTACGCTCGCAATGACGGCTTTCAAAATGCCGCGCTCACGCTAAAGCCACTTACATGGTTCCCTTTTCGTTCGCTGGTCAGTCCTTTGCCGCAAGTGTCGATGGCGCGCTTCACTGGCCGTCGCGGGGCGCGATGCTGGTCGCCGACCTGCACCTCGA